>JBGKDR010000452.1:0-3617 GCA_042954225.1 Parasynechococcus sp. | reverse complement strand
ATGGAGGCGCCGGGTCTGATGTTCTGCAGGGAGATCGGGGCGACGATCTCCTTAAAGGTCGTGGTGGCTCGGACGTTCTCTATGGCGGTGCTGGCTCAGACATGCTGACTGGTAACGCTGGACGAGACGTTTTCATCCTCTCCAAGGCCAACGATGTCATCACCGACTTCAAGCTCTCCAAGGATGCGATTGGTCTGGTTTATGAACTCGATCTGACCTTTACCCAGGTTGGCGATGATCTTCTGATCGAAGGCACCGATCGTGTGTCGACGCTGTTGCTTGATGTCAGTCGCTCTGACTTCCTGGAGAACTATCCCAACAATCTCCAGATCGTTCCTGCCGTGTCCGTCGCTGTTCTATGAGCGATCGTTGATGACCACTGACCAGCCGGTTCTTTACAGCTTTCGTCGCTGCCCCTATGCCATGCGGGCGCGATGGGCGCTGTTGGCGGCTGGTCTGCTCGTTGAGCTGCGGGAGGTTCAGCTCAAGCGCAAACCCCAGCCGATGTTGGAGGCATCAGCGAAGGGCACGGTTCCCGTGCTGGTCTGCCCGGATGGGACGGTTATCGAGGAAAGCATTGAGGTGATGCGCTGGGCCCTGAAACAGGCCGACCCCCAGTGCTGGCTGACCCTGGGGAATGCGACGGCCTTGATCGAGCAGAACGACGGACCGTTCAAGCACCACCTCGATCGCTACAAGTACAGCGACCGCTACCCCGGTGAAGATCCGGACGTGCATCAGCGTGCCGGTCGTCTCATCCTTCAGGACTGGAATGACCGGATTGCCGACCAGGGGTGGTTGCTTGGCCCTCGCCAATCCCTCGCTGATGCGGCGTTGTGGCCCTTTGTGCGTCAGTGGCGTGTGGCCAACCCCCAGGCCTTCGATGCGGATCAGGCCCTGGCTCCGTTGCGGCAGTGGTTGTCCCGCTACCTCGACGATGCGGCGATGCCGCGGTTGATGCTGCGTGCCAACCCTTGGCAGCCCGGTGATCCCCCACTGGTGTTTCCGGCCGATGCTTCTCCTGTTTCGCAGGATCAGCCGCTCTTTCACATCGCCCTGGAGGCCGATTGGCAGGTGGCTCAGGCTTCAGGGTGTTATTCCATCTCCACCCGCGGATTGACGCTGGAGCAGGTGGGGTTCATTCACCTGTCCTGGAAGCAGCAATTGATCGGAACCTTTGAGCGTTTTTATGCCGATGCCGGTCCAGTGCGTGTTCTGGAGATTGATCCGTCGCGGTTGACCGCGCCGCTGAGGGCCGATGCCATTCCAACGGGGGATCAGTTTCCTCACCTCTATGGGCCGCTGCCGTTAAGTGCTGTTCTGGACGTGCACGTGGATCCCTATAAGGTCTGAATCAGCTCGGCAGTCGAGATGGCAGCTGTTGATCGCCCCTCACGGGATGCCTGGAGGCAGTTCGTCCTCAACGAGCTGGTCACCTATCTGAGTGAGCACCGTGAGCAGATTGTTGAGCGCTATCAACGCAGTGGGCCCGATGCGCTGAGCCCGGAGCAACTGGAGGAAGAGGGATTGATGGACTTTGAGCTTGCTGTGACGTTCCTGCGGGACCGCCAGGGCTGGGGGCAGGGCAAAGGATTCCTGGGGATGAACCTGATCGGTTGATCAGGCGCTGATCTTCAGGATCGAATCGATGCAATTCGGGTGCTTTTTGATGTACGCGTTGAATTCCATCGCGAGCAACCGCGCCTCAAAGGCATCGCTGGCGTAAAAACAGGACTCGAGCTTGTCCCCATCGGAGGTGCGATGGCGCACGGTGTACGGGACTCGCCCATGACTGGTGTTGGACATGACCCTGTGTGATGCCCATTCACCGTGGCCTTGATGCCACCCGGTGCGCCATAACTTTTTCTTCTTATTTGCGTATCAACACGTTGTAAAGGTGTGTTGCGCAGGGTTGCGTTGTTGCGTTAATTCGAGCGTTTTGCGGCGGCTTCGTCGGCCTGGAGGGAACGCATCGAGATCTCGTTGGCTTTGGCCTGGTTGGCCTGTTTCAGGTAGTAGTAATAGGTCTGACGATCGTCGGCTTCGCTGGCCTTATTCATCAGGTAGAGGTAATTCAAATGCGTGGACATCGACTGTGTTTTTGATTTCGTAGAGGAATTGTTTTGCCATTGTTTGCTGAATTCTGTAGCGCGGAAGACTTTTTTATCTGTTTTTTAGGTTGTTGCAGTTGTTGATCACCGGCTGCCCGGCTGTGTCCGCACCCAGAGGGTGCGAGCCTTGGCGGCAGATCAACGGTGTGATGCCGAAGTTGGATGCTCGAGCAACTCGAACGTGAGGCTCAGCAGCGTGCTCTGATCCTGCGTCTCAAGGTCGGGCGGCCGCTGGGGTTGTTCAGCGTTCACGTCGCCGTGGGCTCCCGCAGCGACGACGCTGCCCGTCTCGTCTTCCAGGGAGAGCTCAAGGCCTGGGCCTATCCCGCCAGACATGGTCTGCAATTGGACACCATGCGAGTGGTGCCCGGTGCGCCCCCTGGAACCGGTGATCTGATCTGGGCCGCCACCATGGCCTGGGCGCTTGAGGCCACACCGTGCCGCTCGGCCCGGCTGCTGGCGATCCACGATGACGACCGTCAGCATCGTCGCCTGGTGCGCTATTTCGAGCGCCGTGGATTTCAGACCCTTCGCCGCGTCGATGCCGCCCTCTGGGATCTACCCCTGCGTCTGGTCTGGGGGGGCTCCGGCGCGCTGATGCGATCGGAGGTTGAGGCCGTGCTCGAGCGCAGCCTCAAGGGGTGGCGTCAGTCTGCCGCGTGATAACTGCTTCTCACCAAAGGGCCACTGCGCACCTGTTGAAAGCCCAGCTCTGAGGCCACTTGGCCCAGCTCGTCGAACTCCTCCGGCCTCCAATACCGCGAGACGGGGATGTGGGCGAGGGATGGCCGCAGGTACTGCCCCAGGGTGATGCGCTGGCAATCGACCTCCCGCAGATCTTGCATGGTGGCGACCACCTCCTCGCGTGTTTCTCCAAGGCCCAGCATCAGCCCGGATTTGGTTGGAATCTCCGGCCTGAGCTCCCGTGCTGCCGCCAGCAGCCCCAGCGAACGGGCATAGGTGGCACCACGGCGAACCTGGCCCTGCAACCGCTTCACCGTTTCCAGATTGTGGTTGAAGCAGATCGGGTCAGCCTCCAGCACCGTGCTGAGCCGTGTGCGTTGTGCCGCCACCGCCTGGGTCGGGTCGGCGTGGCCACCCCAGAAATCAGGCGTGAGCACTTCGATGGCAATCAGCGGATTGCGGCCACGGATCGCGGCCATCGTGCTGGTGAACAGAGTCGCGCCATGGTCGGCAAGGTCATCGCGTGCCACCGCCGTCAGCACCACGTAGCGCAGGCCCATGGCCTCGACGGCATCGGCGACCCGTTCGGCCTCCGCGGGGTCCACGGCCATGGGGGCCATGCCCTTGTCGACCTGGCAGAACGCGCAACTGCGGGTGCAGATCGAGCCACCGAGCAGGAAGGTCGCGGTTCCTGCGGCGTAGCACTCGCCTCGGTTGGGA
This sequence comes from Parasynechococcus sp., assembly GCA_042954225.1. GTDB lineage: Bacteria > Cyanobacteriota > Cyanobacteriia > PCC-6307 > Cyanobiaceae > Parasynechococcus. Next base: position 102 of record JBGKDR010000452.1, on the reverse strand, counting down.
CAGCGGCCCTCTTCGCAGATGGTGTGCAGCCGGTTGCCTTTCACCAGGCCCTGGACGGCCTCAAGTTCGGAGGCATTGCCGATCGGACGCCGCAGCCATTCC
>JBGKDR010000451.1:0-2612 GCA_042954225.1 Parasynechococcus sp. | reverse complement strand
GGAGTCTGTGAATGGCTTCTTCCCGAATCCGGACTGCCGGCGTCCGTGGCTGCAGGCATCGTGGTGGCGCGACGGCCCTGCAGTCAGGCTGAGGAACTCGACGACCTGATTCAGCAACTGGCTCAGTTGGCCATCACAGTGATGTTCCCTCTGCTGGCGGCAGACGTCTCCTGGGCTGAACTCAGCCCACTCGGTTGGGGCGGGATCAGTTGTGTGCTGGTTTTGATGCTCCTGGCCCGTCCCCTGGCCGTGAGTGTGGCCACGATTGGATTGCCTCTGGATTCACGGCAACGTCTGTTCCTCGGCTGGTTGGCTCCCCGAGGCATTGTCACGGCGGCGGTGGCATCCCTTTTTTCGATCCGGCTTGAGCAGGCCGGAGTCATCGGGGCCGGTCGTCTTCAGGGCCTGGTCTTCCTGACGATTTTGATGACTGTTGGTCTTCAGGGTCTGACGGCACAGCCACTGGCCCGTGCTTTAGGGCTGGTGGTGGAAGGGGCTGACGAGAGGGTTGATCTAAACCAGACAGCGCTCGAGTCGACTTCGGTCGCATCCGAGTCGGGCCAGTAGAGACCAGGTGGTGAGGAGATCGGGACCCTGGAGTTTGCCGAGCAGCGCAGCGCGCAATGATTTCATCAGAACTCCTTTCTTGACGCCGGCAGTCTTTGCAGCGGAAGCCAGCAACGCCTGAGCGTCGGCGGTGTCAGCGCCATCCCAGGAAGAGGATTCAAGCAAGTCAACCAGGGCTTTGAGGGCCGCTTTCGCACCCTCCTGCTCCAGCTGTTTCAAACCATCGGCTTCCAATGGGGGCTCGACGAAAAATGGACGTGCCTGGTCGACACCATCCTGGATCAAGGTCAGCGACGGACCGATCAAGGCACAGAGATCGGAGATCCACTGTTTCTCACGAGGGAGCTCCCAGGATTCGGCCTCCCACAATGGTCTCAGGGCAGCCTCGAGTTGCTCAGCTGACATCCCATGCAGAACCTGAGCGTTCAACCAGTTGAGCTTGTCCCAGTCAAACCGCGCTCCGGCTTTGTTGACGCGATCAAAACTGAACACATCTGAGGCCTGCGTCAGGCTGAAGCGCTCATCCATCCCTTCGGGAACAGACCAGCCCAGCAAGGTCATGTAATTCGCGATGGCTTCAGCGGTGTAGCCCTGGTCGCGGAAGTCGTTGATGGAGGTGACCCCATCGCGCTTGGAGAGTTTGCGACCCTCCGCATTGAGGATCAGGGGTGTATGGGCGAACACCGGAGCGCTAAGGCCAAGAGCTTCATACAGCAGGAGTTGCTTGGCCGTGTTGGCGATGTGGTCCTCACCGCGGATCACATGCGTGATCTCCATCGCAGCGTCGTCAACCACCACCACAAGGTTGTAAAGGGGATCGCCGATGGAGTCGGCCGGCGCTCGGCGAGCGATCACCATGTCACCGCCGAGATCGGCCCCGCGCCACTGCATGGGTCCACGGACGAGATCCTTCCACTGGATGGAGGCCTCATCGTCGATTCGAAAACGCACGACGGCTTCACGACCGTCCGCCTGGAAGGCGGCTTCTTGCTCCGCCGTCAGATTGCGATGGCGGTTGTCGTATCGAGGAGCCTGATTGGCGGCCTTCTGGTTGTCCCTCATTAGGGTCAGTTCCTCGTCACTGGCGTAGCAGCGGTAGGCCAGGCCTCGATCAAGCAGGGTCTGGATTGCGGAGCGATGCTCGTCAACGCGCTCGCTCTGAATGACGGGATCGTCATCCCAGTCAAGACCCAGCCAGGACAAGCCCTCAAGGATGTTGGCGGTGAATTCCGGTTTGGATCGCTCCTTATCGGTGTCTTCAATCCTCAGCAGGAACTTTCCGTTGTGCCGCCGGGCATACAACCAGTTGAAGACAGCGGTTCGCGCCGTACCAATGTGCAAAGTGCCCGTTGGACTCGGGGCCAGGCGAACTCGCACCATGGTGTGGCTCGGATGGGAAACGGGACCGACGGGATTCGAACCCGCAACTTCCGCCGTGACAGGGCGGTGCTCTAACCGGTTGAACTACGGTCCCAGATCGGATTCAGATTGGCGAGCTTCACTCGCTTGAATCTGATCTGCGTCGCTTGAGCGACCTAAAAAGTATCGGCTGTTGCCCTGCCCTCCGTCAACCAACTGGTCGCAACCCTTGATGCAGATCTTGGCTCAATCAAGGCTGTGCCTTGCGTCGTGCAGGCCAGCGTTGGTTGGTTTCCGTGGCGAGGGCTGCTACCCATGCTTGGGATTGGGCTGTTGATCTCTCCACACAAAAAAACCGGTGGGGGACCACCGGTTAGAAAGATTCTGAGACGGTTGTGTTGCTCCTGTGATCAGGGGCGGAAACCTGCAGGTTCAATCAGACGCACCTGATTACCACGTGCGGTGAACTCACGACCTTGATCACTTTGGACGACCACACGGCCACCAGATTTGACGCGGATAACGCGGGCACGAACCCAGCCAAGTGCGGCGGATTCGAGAACCTTCACGACATCACCAGGTTGAAGATCCAACTCCATGCTGAGAACCGGGAAACTGCACGAGGGGGCATCGGACGCGCCGTGGAGGACTCGAACCCCCGACATCAGGTTTTGGAGACCTGCGTT
>JBGKDR010000450.1:0-2552 GCA_042954225.1 Parasynechococcus sp. | reverse complement strand
GCCTTCGGAGCCGACCTGGCACAGCAGCTGCCCGGCGGCAGCATCCTGCTGCTGCACGGACCACTGGGGGCCGGCAAGACGTCCATGGTGCAGGGCCTGGCCCTGGCCCTGGGCATCGAGGAACCGATCACCAGCCCGACCTTTGCCCTGGCACAGCACTACCCCCAGGGACGACCACCTCTGATTCACCTCGATCTCTACCGGCTCGACCAACCCGCCGCGGCCGATGAAATCTTCCTCCAGGAAGAAGAGGAGGCACGAGCACTGGGAGCGCTGCTGGCCGTGGAGTGGCCGGAGCGTCTGAGCCTCGAGCTCCCGGAGGCCTGGCAGCTGCACCTGTCCCATCAGGAGGTCGGGCGTCAGCTGCGCTGTCGGGCGCCCAAAAACATCTCAAGCTCAAGCGGAGTCGGCTGAGGGTCAATCGCGCCAGCCCCGCCACAGACCAACGCTCCACAGGCAGCCGCAAACCGCAGACGCTCAGCCACCGGCTGAGACCAGGCGTGCAGCAGGCCGGCGGTGAAGGCATCACCTGCTCCGGTGGTGTCCACCAAATGAGAGGGCGACACCACCTCCAGCACGCCGCTGTCCGCCTCGATGCACCAACGCAGTGGGGCTGCCCCATCGGTCACCACCACATCCGGTTGCTGGGGCAGATCGGCAGAGATCGCGGCGGGATCATCCGTCTGGAAGAACCACAGCGCCTCCTCCCGAGCCAGTTTGAGCAGAGAGGCCTGGTCCAAAAGCTGGCGAATCGCAGCACGGGCCGGCGGGGAGGGGCCGGACGACGGATCCGCCGAGGGATCCCAGAAGGTGGGACGCCAGTTCACATCCAGGGCAATCGGCATCCCCATCCCCCTGGCGTCATCAACGGCCCAGTGCAACGTCTCGGCAGCGTTCGTATGGGCCAGGGGGATGGTGCCGATCAGCAGCCAGGCCCGGGGGTGGGCCAGCTCGGGCCAGACAGCCTTGAGCTGCGCAAGCGCCAGAGCCTGATCCGCGAAGCCCTGGCCACGATCACCGTCAAACCCCTGAAACTGCCGTTCACCAACCGCGGAGCGGCGCACCAGCACCACCCGCGTCGGTCGTTGCGCATCGTTCTGCACAGCCCGCTGATCGACCCCGCGCTCGCGGAACAACTGACGGAAGGCCTGGCCGTTGGCGTCATCGCCCAGTCGTCCGATGAATGCCGTGGCGGTGCCGAGACGCGCCAAGGCACAGGCGACATTGGCGGGCGCGCCGCCCAGACGATCGTCCACAGGCTGATCCACCGCTGGATCTCCCCCCGGTGGCCCAAGCCGATCCACCAGGGCTTCGCCAAGGCAGATCACGGCTGGAATGTCCGCCATCGGGCGGTTGTGCATCTGCCCTAAGGCTGGCTCTGCCCCTTCAACCTGCCAAGCAGCGCATCAATAATCCGCGCATTCGCCGCCGGGAAGGCAAAGTCGCCGAGCCGATCCGGACTCACCCAACGCACTTGTTGGCTGGCAAGGGGCTGGGGTTCACCGGACGTCCAGGAGCAGAGGTGCACCACGAAGCGCAGCTTCTTGTGGCTGTAGGCGTGATCCACGGTGATCAGCTCCTCGCCCACCTCCACCTCGATCGCCAGCTCTTCGCGGAGCTCGCGCCGGATGCAGTCCTCGATGGCTTCCCCCGGCTCCTGCTTGCCGCCTGGGAATTCCCACAGCCCACCGAGGAGACCCTCCTCGAGACGCTGATCGATCAGGACGGCACCCTCCGCATTGATCACGACCCCTACACCGATCACCTGGAAGGGAAGGGGTTTGCGTGCGTCAGTCACAGGCCAGCGACTCGGATCGCCGGCAGCGTACGCAGCGCAGTGATCGGCCCACGGGCAATGGGGACAATCGGGCTGACGGGGCGTGCAGACCGTGGCGCCGAGGTCCATGAAGGCCTGATTGAACTCACGGGGACGGTCCCGGTCCAGCAGGGACTCGCTCCAGCTCCAGAACAGGGCCTGATCGCGGGACGGTGGTCTGGGATGAGCCTGGAGGCGTGCCAGCACGCGCTTGACGTTGCCATCGAGAATCGGCTCGGGAGCATTTCTGGCGCTGGAGAGGATTCCACCGGCTGTGGTGCGACCGATCCCTGGGAGGGCGATCCAACCCTCAAGGTCCGTTGGCCAGCCCGTTGCCGTGATCACCTGCGCCGCCTCCTGAAGGCGCCGTGCCCTGGAGTAGTACCCAAGTCCCTGCCAAAGCAAACGGACCTCGTCCAATGACGCCGTGGCCAGATCCTCCACCGTTGGCAACGCCGCCATCCAACGCCGCCAATAGGGCAACACCACCTGCAGTTGGGTTTGCTGAAGCATCACCTCGGCGACATGGACCCCATAGAGATCCAGGAGCTGACTGGACGATGGCCAAACCTGATCCGCCGTGAACATCCATGGTTTTTGGGTCGGGTCCCGGCGACCAGAGAGCTCCCACCAGACGATCAGGGAGTGAGCCAATTCAGAGGCCTGCGTCTTCAGCACGCCGATGCCGACATTCGGGACAGCTGATTCAAACGGGACAGCCGCAGACTTTCCAACA
>JBGKDR010000449.1:0-4439 GCA_042954225.1 Parasynechococcus sp. | reverse complement strand
TGAAGGCCAGTTCCCAACGGTCAGCAGCTGTGCCCCTCAATTTGAGCTGCGATGGATCGAAGTTGACACCGGGTTGAAATTCGATGACCAGACGGGTGGCCCCGGGGCGTGGCTTGCCGATGCGGATCTCCTTGACAGCTCCACGACCAGCCAACCGCCGCGGAAATTTCAACTCGCCGGGGAAATCAATCCAGACGCGGGTGCCCTTCCCATCACTCGGCGCCTGGAAATACGCCTCGAGACGAGCATTTTTGCCCGTGCGAAGCAAGAGCTTTCCGTCCTCAGTCAGAGCCCATGCAGCCAGAGCACTCGCGGCTCGCGCCGAGGGCACTGCGCACAGCATCGGTTGCAGTACGAGAACGACCAGCAGAGCCAGTCGCCGGAAACGGGCCCGACCCATTGCAGTCAGAACAATGCGGGGCGCCGATGCCGAAGGCTTGGCATCTGATCTCGGATCCGGCCCAGATGGGAGACGTCCACCGGGGCAATCGCCGCACCAGGCTGTACGCCGGCATCGGCCAGAACTGTTCCCCAGGGGTCAATCACCAAGGCATGGCCGTGGGTCTGACGCCTCCCGTCATGCTGACCGGTCTGCGCAGGGGCCAGCACATAAGCCGTGTTTTCGATGGCTCTGGCCTGGAGAAGCACCTGCCAGTGGTCTTTACCGGTGAAAGCCGTGAAAGCGGCGGGAATCATCAGCAACTCGGCACCCGCGCCGACGAGATGGCGATAGAGCTCAGGAAAGCGCACGTCGTAGCAAATGGACAGCCCCACCTTGCAAAGGCCTGGAACATCAACCACCGGAGGAAGCGCGTCGCCAGGGGTGACCGTGGCGGATTCGCGATAAGTGTCCCCGTCGGGGAGGTCAACGTCGAACAGGTGGGTCTTGTCGTAACTGGCCAGCACCTGGCCATCCCGATCAACCAGCTCCGCACGGTTATAGGTGTGCTGACCGTCCCCAACAGGCACTGGGTAACCCCCGCCGAGCACCACAACCTGGTACCGCCGAGCCATGGTCACCAGGAACTCGCGACAGCGCTCGGCCAGAGCAGGGGCCAGTTCGAGGCGACGGGCATCGTCACCCATCAAAGCGAAGTTCTCAGGCAGGCCGATCAGGTCGACACCACGCCGAACGGCCAGATCAATCTGCTCTTCGGCCGCTGCCAAGTTGGCGTCGATATCGCCCGAGCTGGTGAGCTGAATGGCGGCCGCCAGGAAGTCGCTCACAGAGTCGAATCAGACCGCCGCAGCTTAGGTCGATCAGGCCAAACGAAGAACGCCCGGCTCATGCTGTTTCGGAACGACATCCAGCTGGTCCAGCCCTGCGCAGCAACGGAAATCAGCGTCGTGATCCCCCAGTCGCATCAGGCGCTGACCATGGCTTGCAGCCCTGAGGCCCGCCTCTGGATCCTGCTTCCACTGGGCCCAGAGCGCCAGGGCCGCGGTCATCTCATCATTCGCCGCGGTGGCAGAACCGTTGGAGCGATCCATCAACAAGGCAGCAACGGCACCAGCGGCCAGAGAATCCTCCAGGGAATAGGACCCTTCCCAGCCGCTGCCGATGATGGCGACGCTGGCCGGTTTGGCCTCCAGCAGATGACTGACCACAGCGGCGCGGTTCGGGAGTGCGGCGGTGACCAGCAGCGGAACGGAACGGGCGCGGTCCAGTGCACGGGTGCCGTTGGTGGTGCTCATGAACAAGCGTTTGCCAGTCACCGTCTCCGGGGTGACCGCTACCGGTGAATTGCCCAGATCGAAGCCATCGAGCTTGGCTCCACCCCGCTCTCCAAGCAGAAGCCTTGCGTCTTCCGGCCAGGCACTGGCTGTCGCGCGAAGCGTCTCGAGGTCAGCAAAGGCCTGCACAGCTTCAGCGCCGTTGGACAGTGCACAGGCAATGGTTGTCGTGGCTCTCAGAACATCGATCACCACCGCTGCTTCGGGTTGAACATCAGCGGGCATGTCAGCCGGCACATGGAAATAGGAGAGCTGCAAGGCCACGCTGTTCAACGACGTGCGACACAGTACTGAGATTGCTTGCGCCTCAACCGCTCCATGGCCTTCTTCGGCATCGGCCCGGCTCCCCGTGATTTGCGCAGCTTTCTTCAGTTACTGGAAGAACGAGGACAACTGAGGCGAATCTCAGCACCGGTGGATCCCGATCTCGAACTGGCTGCCATCGCCGATCGCGTTCTCGCGGCCGGTGGCCCGGCGTTGCTGTTTGAAAACGTGATCGGGTCTCCGATGCCGGTTGCCGTCAACACGCTTGGGACCGTTGAGCGGGTCGTCTGGAGCATGGGGCTTGAGCGCCCGGAACAGTTGGAGGATCTCGGATCCCGTCTGGCGTTGTTGCAGCAGCCCAGGCCTCCCAAGGGGCTGAAGGAGGGCAAACAATTTGCGCGTGTGTTCTGGGATCTGATCAAAGCCCGACCCGATCGTGATCTCACCCCGCCCTGCCACCAGGAGGTGATGAAGGGTGATGCCGTTGATCTCGACAAGCTTCCGCTGATTCGGCCCTGGCCTGGCGATGCCGGTGGGGTGATCACCCTGGGATTGGTGATCACCAAGGACCCGGAAACCGGTGTCCCCAATGTCGGCGTCTACCGGCTTCAGAAACAGTCGATCAACACCATGACCGTGCACTGGCTGAGTGTGCGCGGCGGTGCCGGTCATCTGCGCAAGGCGGCGGCGATGGGCAAGAAATTGGAGGTCGCGGTCGCCATCGGCGTACACCCTTTGCTGGTGATGGCAGCAGCAACGCCGATCCCGGTGCAACTCAGTGAATGGCTGTTCGCCGGGATCTACGGCGGAGAGGGTGTCCTGTTAACCCCTTGCAAAACCGTTGACCTGCAGGTGCCCAGCCACAGTGAAGTGGTTCTGGAAGGGACGATCACACCCGGGGAGGTGCTGCCCGACGGCCCCTTTGGCGATCACATGGGCTTTTACGGCGGAGTTGAAGATTCACCGCTGGTCCGCTTCCACTGCGTGACCCAGCGGCGCGACCCGATGTTCCTCACCACCTTCAGTGGTCGGCCACCGAAGGAGGAGGCGATGTTGGCGATCGCTCTGAATCGGATCTACACACCGATCCTGCGCCAGCAGATCCCGGAAATAACCGATTTCTTCCTGCCGATGGAAGCCCTGAGTTACAAGCTCGCGGTGATTTCCATCGATAAGGCCTATCCCGGACAAGCCAAACGGGCGGCGATGGCCTTCTGGAGTGCACTCCCGCAGTTCACGTACACAAAATTCGTCGTGGTCGTCGACAGCCACATCAATGTGCGTGACCCTCGTCAGGTGGTCTGGGCCATCGCTGCTCAGGTTGATCCGCAGCGGGATCTGTTCACGCTCAAGGACACACCCTTCGACAGCCTGGATTTCGCCAGTGAGCAGCTCGGCCTCGGGGGACGACTGGCCATCGACGCCACGACCAAGGTGGGGCCGGAGAAAAACCACGACTGGGGGGAACCGCTCAGCCGTCCTGCAGACCTGGAACAACGCGTGTCAGAGCGGTGGTCGGAGCTGGGCCTCGATGACCTCGGCCAGGAGGAACCTGACCCGAGTCTGTTCGGTTACGCCCTGGACCGATTGATCCAGAAGATCCAGAACACAGCCAAATAGGATCCAGCGATCAAAGACCAGGTGGCCTTGAGCACGACCAGCACTCCGACTTCACCGCGTGCGCTGCCGGAGGGTGGTCGTCTTGTAGGTCGCGTGAAAGTTCCTGGCGATAAGTCGATTTCGCACCGTTCTCTCCTGTTTGGTGCGATTGCAGAGGGCCGAACAACCATTGACGGTCTGCTGCCTGCGGAAGACCCCCTGAGTACGGCGGCCTGTCTGCGGTCGATGGGCGTTGGGGTCAGTCCGATCCGCGAAGGCGAGCTCGTCACCGTGGATGGCGTTGGTCTTGATGGGCTACAGGAACCCTCTGAAATCCTCAATTGCGGTAATTCCGGCACGACGATGCGTCTGATGCTGGGCCTGCTCGCGGGACGATCCGGTCGCCATTTCGTCCTGGATGGCGATGCCTCCTTGCGACGCCGTCCGATGCGCCGCGTTGGCCAACCCCTGGCATCGATGGGAGCCGATGTGCGTGGCCGTGATGGCGGCAATCTGGCTCCCTTGGCCGTGCAAGGCCAGCAGCTGCGGGGAACGGTGATCGGCACGCCCGTCGCTAGTGCACAGGTCAAATCAGCCATCCTGCTGGCCTCACTCACGGCCGATGGTCCGACCACGGTGATTGAACCGGCGCAGTCCCGGGATCACAGCGAACGCATGCTCAAGGCCTTCGGTGCCGATTTGCAGGTGGGCGGTGAAATGGGCCGGCACATCAGCGTGCGGCCCGGGTCTGCCTTGACCGGCCAGCATGTGGTGGTGCCGGGGGACATCAGTTCGGCGGCGTTCTGGCTCGTGGCGGGAGCCTTGATCCCAGGCTCGGATCT
>JBGKDR010000448.1:0-2677 GCA_042954225.1 Parasynechococcus sp. | reverse complement strand
TCATCGCCGGGAATCAGCTCAAGAGGTGCTTCGCTTTCCTGGGAGAAGCGCTCGACCCCGAGAAGCGAGGCAGGACCGAAGGGCATGGACAACCTGACGTGTTCGCCTGGCCATGCTCATTCAGAACTGGTGGAGCAGAGCCGCTTCTTTATAAACCTCAATCAAATATGTCCGAATGTTGCGTGACGTGACGCTTTTGGCTCGGGCGGTCGGCTCTGTTTCGGGTGCCCGAGCAGTTCAGGACAGGCTTTCGAGGCTTGAACGGGTGGTGTTGCGGGTGAGTGGATTCCAGCAGTCCAGCTCTTCGAATGGTCTGGCGAGGAGTGCCTCTCTCTGGGCTCCCAAGCCGGTCGTCAGTGAAAAATCGGCGCCCTTGATCGACTCAGCTCCCTCGAGCCCTGCGTCGGTCAAGTCCGCCCCACGAAAATCAGCGCCATCGAGCTGGCATGTCGCAAATCGGGTGCCACGACACATCGCACCACGGAGAATTGCAGCCCGCAGGTCCGAGCCGACCAGTCGAACCCCATCGAGGATCGCTCCACTCAGGTCGGTTCCGCTCAGGTAGGCCCCCATCAGGACAGCACCGCGAAGGTCCACTCCCCGCAGATCAGTGCTGTTTAAGAACACCCCGCTGAGCTTTGCCCCTGGGCCGACGGCTCCAGATGTTGCCAGATCAACATCGTCGGGGACTTTGGTCGAGCTGTCGTAAAGGGCCAAGCGCAGGTCGGCCCCAGTCATCTGGCATGTCGACAGGTCTGCACCCCGCAAGTCGACTCTGCAGAGACTGGCTCCCCGCAGGTCGACATTGTTTGCGCTGACGTCTCGCCAGTCCGCTCCACGCGCATCCACTGCTCCAACGAGGTCGACCTCAGGCCGACAGATCTCAGGTGGTTGCCATGTGGTGAGGTTCAGAGCCATGCCGTGCGACGCGCTGAATCAGTTGCGGAGCGTCGAGATGGCGATCGTAAGCAACACGCGGGTGACTTCGAATCCACCCACCAGGAACAGGCCAAGCCAAAGCTTGAGCGCCCAGGCAGGGGGCTGGCCATTGGCCCAGGCATCGGAGGTTTCCAGAGCCCGCATCTGAGCGTTCTGTGCGCTGGGCGCACGATTTTGAAGCGAGTCGCGCCAGTCCGAGCCGTAGCGAGGGAAGCTCTGGTAAATCGGGATTTCACCCAGAGAACGACCTGGGAGCAGTCGAGACCGCTGTTCAGGCACCAGGTCGTAACCGAAGGACTGCATGTATTCATCGCTGTCGAGCAGGGTGTCGACGAATGCGGTGAAGCCTTTCTCTCCGATCACGATCGACCAGGCGAGGCGTTCGGCATCGCCATGGACGGCGCGTCCCAGAACGCGTCCAACCACTTGATCAACCATGCGGTAGTTCGAACTGCACTGGTAGTAGCCCTGCTGGAAGCGTTCGGACAGCAACAGGCCTCGGATGAAGTCGCGAACGGTGATGTTGCCGCTGCGGAGTTGTGATTCCAGGAATGGATCTCGGTCGGTCTTCATCGCGTGGAAGAAGATCTGCCGGTAGGCCTGTTCGATCAACGCGTCCACGCTGCTCCGGTATCCATCTGCACCACCAGCGCTGCTCCCTGGCAGCTGATTGCGGACTGTGGTGGCGTCGCCGGCCAGATTGCTGACCCTGGCGTTTTGTGTGGTGAGGGGATACGCCTGAAGAGGCAGGGCCATGGCGGCGCTGGGTAGAAATACTTGCCGATGATCTTCCTCTGGTTTTCCCCGGTTGGGCCTGCTCTCTTATCAGCTCTTAACTGCAGATTTGTTGAGTTCCCTGATGAGGTGGTCGAAAGCCGCGATGACGACCTCCCGGCTGGCGGCATCGCTGAGCTCTTCTCCCGTCAGGTGTTTGAGTTGCTCCAACGCGATGTTGAGGCCATCGGTTGGGACCCCCATATGGCGATAGAGCTCCCGCAGAGCGGCCATTCCCTCTTGGTCTGTGAATTGCGTTTGTCCGCACGCAAGGGCGTAAAGGACCACCCGGAAAAAGTTGAGGCAATCCCGCCAGCAGGCTTCAGCCCTGTGGCTGGGGTGAAGCGCACCTCCTGGCTGCAGCAGCCATGGCCTCTGCCCGGCCAGAAATGTTTTCGCCTTCTCGACCAGCGTTGGTGCTTGTGCTTGGAGCTCTGCGACGACACCCATGTCCATCCCTGATCTGGAACAGATGGCCTCCAGGTCTTGCTTGGTGAGCTGGCGCTGCTCCTGATCGGCGTCTGCAAGACGCCTTCGGCTGTCTGCCGGGATGCTGGGATCTGTGGAGAGTCCGAGAACTTTTGCGGCCTTTGCGAGCTCACGCAGTCTGTGGACGTCGGTCATCGACTGATGCTCAGGACCCGAGTGGGGCCACAGGCGTGGCGATCAACCAGCCATGGCGCTCGAGATAAAAGGCCCAGATCAAGTCATTCCCCAACCCTGGGCAGTGCTCGATGGCGGTTCTCGTCAGAGTTTGTGAAACACCCATCGCCTCCAGCAGGGCTGCCGCTTCAGGGGCTGTATTCACCCTTGCGCTGCGGATGGCGGAACCGACGACCCAGGTCAATTGAGTGTCGCTGAGATCTCCTTCGTTGTTTTCACAGGCCAATAAAAGGTTTGCGGAGACGTCCTGCTGATCCAGGGTCTCCCGCCACAGCTGAATGTTGTCGTCGCGGAGATTGAT
>JBGKDR010000447.1:0-4522 GCA_042954225.1 Parasynechococcus sp. | reverse complement strand
CAAACCCTGCTGCGAGAGGAAGTCAGCGACGACGACATAGCAGTAGTGATCGCGAAATGGACAGGGATCCCCGTGGCCCGACTGGTCCAGGGAGAGATGGAGAAACTGCTGCATCTCGAAGCGGATCTCCATCGCCGTGTGATCGGACAGGACGAGGCCGTCACTGCGGTTGCCGATGCGATTCAACGTTCACGAGCAGGCCTGAGCGACCCCAATCGACCGATTGCCAGCTTCCTGTTTCTCGGCCCGACCGGGGTTGGCAAAACAGAACTCTCCAAAGCCCTCGCCAACCGTTTGTTTGACAGCGATGACGCGATGGTGCGGATCGACATGTCTGAGTACATGGAGAAGCACACCGTCAGTCGTTTGATCGGTGCTCCTCCCGGCTACGTCGGTTACGAAGCCGGGGGTCAGCTGACCGAAGCGGTGCGACGCAGGCCCTACGCCGTGATCCTGTTCGACGAGGTGGAGAAAGCCCACCCGGATGTGTTCAATGTGATGCTGCAGATCCTCGATGACGGACGCGTCACCGATGGTCAGGGTCGAACGGTGGATTTCACCAACACCGTGCTGATTCTCACCAGCAATATCGGCAGCCAATCCATCCTGGAGCTGGCCGGTGATCCGGCCAGACATTCCGACATGGAGGAGCGGGTGAATGACGCGCTCAGAACCCATTTCCGCCCGGAGTTTCTCAACCGATTGGATGATCAGATCATCTTCCAGAGTCTCAGGCGCGACCAACTGCGTCAGATCGTCTCCCTGCAGGTGGACCGTTTGCGTCATCGTCTCGACGACAGAAAGCTTGGACTGAAGCTGAGTGATGCAGCTGCCGATTGGCTAGCCAATGCCGGCTTTGACCCTGTCTATGGAGCAAGGCCACTGAAGCGGGCGATCCAACGGGAGTTGGAAACCCCCATTGCCAAGCTCATCCTCTCTGGGAGTCTGGACGAGGGCAGTGCCATCGCCGTGGACACCGACGGGGAGCAGCTCTTAATCGGATGACTGCGGTCTCGGGGGCACAAGCAGCAGCAACAACCCTGCAGCCAGGAATTCATCAACAATGGCGAGGGCGGACCCATCCATTCCCTGGACAGCCAGGGCGATGGCCATTGCCGGGTTGTAGATACCGGATTGCGTCAGGCCGCCCAACAGAACAAGCAGTCCCAGGCCACTGCCAACCACCAAACCAGACAGCGGCTGTGCGACAGGACAGATGCGTCCTTCAGTACTCCATCGCAGGATCAGCCCGTAGAGCACAAGGCTGAAGACAAACTCCGGCACCCAGGCATTGACGCCAAAAGCATTGACTGGCCCGTCAAAGGTGTTGAGCGCCAAACCCACCGTCGCCCCCAGCACCTGGGCAGCGATGTAGGCGAAGGTTTCACGGCAGGCATCCCGTGACAGAAGCCTGGCGCGCCCAAACCGTTGCGCATTGAGAAACACGGTGACGGCAGGGTTGAAATGGGCGCCGGTCCCACGACCCATCAGATGAATCAAAAGGGCCAGACAGAGACCGATGGCGACGGCCTGTTCAAAGCCATTGAAGTCGCTCCCACTCAACCGACCCACGGTGAAGGCCAGGAAACCTGTGCCGAAGGCTTCCAAGACGGTGCGTTGCCACAGCGGCATTGTCATGACAGAGCTCTCAGGGAATCAGAATTGACCAGGCAAAGGCCGAGCCGATGCCGATCCAGACCGCAGCCAGAAGCTGACGGGTGTGGTCGCCAAGCCAGCCTTGAAGCCAGCGGGAGGGCGCGGTGGCCATGAGAAGGAGCGCACCTTGGACCACAGCCAGACCGGTCATGTAGCCGATCAACGGGGTGGGCTCGGCCCCAACGATGGTTCCACCGAGGAGATAGCCGTGCAGCGCCATCGCTGGAAGCAGCATGGCCATGGGCAGTTTCTGAAGGATCACCAGACCTTCGACCACCAGACTCAGCGACACAGCCGCTTCAGCACCAGGGGCAGCGCTATCGGACAAGGGCACCAGCTGTGCGACAACGCTGCCGCAAAGGCCGACGATCAACATCGGAAGGAGCCAACGGCGGGGGCGGGAAAAACCAACAAGCCCCAGTGCCAACAGAAACAAGAGATGGTCAGGTCCGAGCAGAGGATGGCCCACACCACTGATCAGGCCCTGCCAGAGCGAGAGCTGCGCACCATCCGGCATGGCAAAGGGATGGTGAGCCAGGGCTGGGGTCGCCACCAGAAGAAACGGCAAACCAGCAAGCAAAGGTGAGCGGACCCGTCGGAGCAATTGGAGTGAAGACTTCAAAAGTCGATCCTCGTCGAACAAACTCTGCGGGCGTTCTGACTGGCGGCGAAGCTGACAACCAAGCCTGCTGCTTGACAACGGCGGGATCGTGCCGGACTTTCACCGGACTTGTCCCGTTTCCTCCAGAAGTCGATCACCACTGGAACCCAACACTCTTTTATAGCGAAGCCCCTCCAGTGGCAAACCAGTCAGGGATGCCATGAAAGCGAGCTGCATTGCGAGGGTTTTCGCGGGCCTCCACCAGCCAGCAGCAGCTCCTCCCCCCATCCCGTTCCAGCAACAACGCATTCGCCCAGGACCACACCAACTGGGCGGACGCCTCCATGCCGACGTTGTTCATCACCCGGAGATCGAGCGCTCCCAGACGATCAAGACGCTCCCACTCCTCCATCAGAGGGTCATCGGCATTCACCAGAAAGGTGTGATCGAACTGCTGCCTGAGCTGCTGTTCCAGGGGGCGAAGGCTGGAGAAATCGACGACGAACCCACAGCTGTCGAGCGATCGTGCAGCGAAATGGACCGTGAACGATCGGTCGTATCCATGCACGAAGCGACAGTGACCGGGGTGACGCCATTGCCGATGGCAACAGGGATAACCCTCGAAGTGCTTGCTGCAGGTGTGACCTGTTGGCGGATCAATCACGTTGGGAGGTGGGAGGACGCTGCGGGAAGATCGGATCTGCGCCTGTGTGCCCCAAGGCCTGATGCAGCCCCTGAGTCCCGCCTTCATCGATCAACTCCGTTTTAACGAAGCGGGGTTGATCCCAGCCGTTGCGCAGGACTGGCTGGACGGGGCCGTGCTGATGGTGGCCTGGATGAACCGTGAGTCGATCCAAGCCACATTGACGAGCGGTGAGGCCCATTACTGGAGCCGCTCGCGTCAAGAGCTCTGGCACAAAGGTGCCACCAGCGGCCATTTCCAGGTTGTGAAAGGAGTTCGCTACGACTGTGACGCCGATGTGTTGCTGCTCTCCATCGAGCAGACCGGTGATGTGGCCTGCCACACGGGGGCACGCAGCTGTTTCTTCGAAGACAGCGATCAACCCAGCGGCGGCGGGAAGCAGGCTCCGCACCCCCCTTCTGATGCATGCACGGAACTGTCAAGGGTCATCGAAGACCGCCGTGATCACCCGGAACCCGAGAGTTACACCAACAAACTGCTGGCAGGTGGAGACAACAAAATCCTCAAAAAAATCGGTGAGGAAGCCGCTGAGTTCGTGATGGCCTGCAAAGACGATGCTGCCGATGAGATCGCTGGTGAGGCCGCCGATCTGATCTTCCACATGCAGGTGGCCCTGGCTCATCACGGCGTGAGCTGGAGACGGGTTCAGTCGGTCCTGGCCTCACGACGCGGAGCTCCCAGACGAGACTGATCGTTCCGGGGGATTGGACCGAACTGGTTGGCTTGACTCCGAACCCATTGCAGCGTGCGTCGATCGACAACCGAGAGGGTGAGAATCGGATCGGCCGGCTGGAACGGTGCCATGACATCGCTGGGGTCTGGGCTGTGGCCCCAGAGACCAAAGGCATGGCCCAGTTCGTGCAGAGCTGTGGATTCCAGAGCCGAGGCCCGCAGTCCCGGTGATACCAGCACAGTCACGAAAGGCTCGCGACGGCGGCGCCCAGATCGCTCCAGCTCACGGATGCGCAGCGTGCTGCGGCCGTTGCTGGCTCGCCAACCCGATGGGGTGTTGCGCCGGGGGGGACGCCGTCTCCAGACCACGATCTGGGCACGGGCAGGGTCATCCACCCGTTGAATATCAAGGACGGATGACCAAGTACTGATGGCCGACTCAACGGCCGTGGTCCATCGCTGCGACCAGAGATCCGTTGGTTCCGGAAGCGGCTCGACCCAGAGACACCAAACAGGCAGAGACGGTAGTCCGAATGAAGTGGTGGCCAAGCGGTCGGAAAAGCCGGGTGCCTCGGGGTCGCTCGAACCTGGCGCAGGACGCTGGAGCCCTGCGCCCTCAATCACACGAACGTCCGACGCTGGCGGACAAGGGGCATCCATGGTCAGGCCGCCGGCAGGCCGACGCCACGTGCCATCAGGGTGGCCAGCAGGGGAATCGAAGCGAAACCGACCAGTTCAATATTGATAATCCAGCCCAGACGGCTGGCCAAAGCCTCACTCACATTGGGAAGCTCGCCCTTCCGCAGGGGGATAGCCCAGAGGATGTAAGTGATGGTCGGATACAGGGACAAACCACCCACGGACAGATACAGACCGACCTTCCACCAGAA
>JBGKDR010000446.1:0-1157 GCA_042954225.1 Parasynechococcus sp. | reverse complement strand
AGGCCTGCCAGCTGGAAGCGCCGGAGCGCTGCTGGAGGGTGGTGGTCATGAGAACGGAAAGAAATGTTCCCGAAGGAACGGTTTAAGGAAGGGCAGGACAGCCCTGCCTGAGCCGAAGTGTAAAGCAACATTGCGCGGTGTAACCATTGCTTAACGAAGTGACGCGGGTCTGGTCGAGCGCCTCGCGCAAAACGCTTGTTAGCGTCCACAAGCGCTGCTGCAGCACCCTTGTCTCCAACTCAAGAGCGGGTGCTGCTGGTCCGCCTCCCGTGCAATCCCATCTTCCCGATCGGTCCGATCTATCTGGCCGACCACCTGCACAAATGTTTTCCAGGGTTGCCCCAGCGCATTCTTGATCTGGCAGCCCTGCCGGTGCTCGATGTCCAGAGGGTTCTGCTGGACACCGTTGATCAGTTCCAGCCCACGTTGCTGGTGTTTTCTTGGCGGGACATTCAGATCTACGCGCCGGTTGATGGCCGTGGTGGTAACCCGCTTCAGAACTCGTTCGAAGTCTTTTACGCGAAGAACCCCCTGAAGCGTCTGCATGGTGCGCTCGGCGGACTTCGCCTGATGACCAGTCATTACGGCGAGCTTCGTCGGAACCAACGTCTCGTTCGTGAAGGGCTCAAGTACGCCCGTCGTCACCATCCTCAGGCCCGAGCTGTTCTTGGTGGCGGAGCCGTCAGTGTCTTTTACGAGCAGCTCGGTCGGTCTCTTCCCAAGGGCACCGTGGTGTCCATCGGTGAAGGGGAGCCGTTGTTGGAGAAGCTTCTTCGCGGCGACTCGCTGGAGGGCGAACGCTGCTTCGTGGTGGGAGAAAGCCCGCGGCCAGGACTGATTCACGAACAGCCGGAAAGCCGTCCGAAGACCGCCTGCGATTACGACTACATCGCCTCGATCTGGCCGCAGCTGGATTGGTATCTCGAAGGTGGTGATTTCTATGTCGGCGTTCAGACCAAACGGGGCTGCCCGCACAACTGCTGCTATTGCGTTTACACCGTGGTGGAAGGCAAGCAGGTTCGCCTCAATCCCGTGGACGAGGTGGTCAAGGAGATGCGTCAGCTCTACGACCGTGGGGTGCGGGGCTTCTGGTTCACCGATGCCCAGTTCATCCCCGCTCGGCGTTATATCGAGGATGCCAAGGAGCTGCTGCGCGC
>JBGKDR010000445.1:0-1959 GCA_042954225.1 Parasynechococcus sp. | reverse complement strand
GGGACCACATTGGCGGCATTGGGCCAGACCTCCAGCTTTCCCACCGTCGCCACTGGATCTCCGGGATGGTCGGCGGCCAGGGATTCGATGGCCAGCACCACCTCAGCGGCAGTGACCAGGGCGTCCTGACGCAGATCCATCGGCGTTGTGCCGGCATGGTTCGCCTGACCACCGATGCGGATCCGGAACCGACGCTGGCCAACCACCCCTTCCACCACACCGATGGCATCGCCACGGGATTCCAGAACGGCCCCCTGCTCGACATGCAGTTCGAGAAAAGCGGCGATGGCGTCATCGTCCCGGCGGGCTGAGGCCAGCGACGGCCAGTGGCCGCCGATGCGCTCGAGGTTCAGAGCAATCGGTTCGCCATTGCTCGTGGCGTAGTCCGCTGGGTCGTCACTGGCTGTGCCAGCCATGCCTTTGCAGCCCACCATCGTGGACTCCTCATCGGCAAAGGCGATCAGCTCAAGCGGATGACGCAGGCGCTGGCCCTGCTCCTGCAAGGTCCGCACCACCTCAAGACCCGCCATCACCCCCAAGGCCCCATCGAAGTGACCTCCAGTGGGAACGGTGTCGAGATGGGACCCGGTGACCAACGCCGGCAATCCCGGCTCGGATCCCTCGAGTCGTCCGATCAGATTCCCCGCGGGATCGACCCGGATGGTGAGCCCCGCTTCGCGCATCCAGCGGGCAACCAACTGGCGGCCATCACAATCGGCTGGAGTGAACCCTCGACGACAGACACTGCCGTCATCCTGGGCACCGATGGTCGCCAGTTGCTCAAGGGCCGACTGCAATCGCGTGGAATCAGGCTTGAGCGTCCGAGACGGGACGGTCTGTTCGATGGACTGCAGAGGTGCAGGAACAGCGACCAAATACCCAACCTCGGATCAGACAGATCCTGAGAATCACTGGTCCAGGCTGATCCGCCTGTAGTGACAACGACGTTTTTATCCTGAAAACAGAATTGCGCCCCGCCGATCAAGCCGGCGTGGGCACCCGCCACCCCAGACGGTCGGCCTCCCGGCGGGCCAGTGCTGGCACGTCTTCCGCCACAAACATGCGGTGCAGCATCTGCACTCCCAGGAGGTGATTGATCACCGCATCCATCTGAACCCGATCCGCATCGGTGGTGGCTGGGTCGTCATGGCGTGCGAAGAGGGCCTGAACCCCCTCCTTGCTCAACAGACCCGACGCTTCAATCGCCTGATCACTGAGGTACTCATCAGCCAGCTGCTTCATCTGCTGCCACTTCTCGGGTTCGGTGTGGGCAGGCGGGGCCATGAAGGCAAATTTCTCGCGTTTGTAGAGCACCTCGGGCAGCAATCCCGCCATCGCCTCCCGCAGCACATACTTCTCGGTCTTGCCCTTGATCCTCAGCTCGGGCGGCACCTGAACCGCAGCCGCGGCCAGATGGTGATCCAAGAAGGCAGGGCGTGCCTCCATGGAATTGGCCATATCCACGCGATCCCCGCCCCAGGTGAGGATCTGGCCCTCCAGCATGGTTTTGATCCAGACGTACTGCGCCTTATCGAGGGCATGACGACCCTCCAGCTGATCGGGGTCCAACTGATCGGCGATGGCTTTCCCCGGGGAATAGTCCTTGAGAGCGTCCCGATGGGCCTCGGCCAGCAAATCCGGGACCAGAGGGGCACAGGCCAGCCAGGGCTGCAGGCAGCTGGGGGTGAACCCCACCACGGCATCAAGATCGGGGTCATCGACCTGATCGGCCGCCAGCATGGCGCCCTGCACCAGAGCATTGGACTGCTGCAGCAGGCTGTTCCAGTCCTCACGCTCCTGCTCGGCAAGGTCATCGAGGCCGTGCAGGAACATGTCGCGCCGGAACGCCGGGTAACCGCCGAACAGCTCGTCTGAGCCTTCACCGGTCATCACCACCTTGTAGTCAACGCTGTTGACATGGCGGCTCATCAGGTACTTGGCCACCGCCAGGGTGTTGTA
>JBGKDR010000444.1:0-1871 GCA_042954225.1 Parasynechococcus sp. | reverse complement strand
CTGCCGACGGTCCGTCGCAAACCGATCGCGGTGGGAATCGCGATCACGATGCTTCTCTTGCCCTCACTCACGTCGATCCCTCTGGTGGCGTCGGTGCTGATGGCCACCGTGGCGGTCGTGGCCACCGGCTGTCTGCGCCTCGGCGAGCTGCAGCGCAGCATCCGCCTGGACGTGATCCTGCTGCTGGGCTCCCTGACGAGCTTCAGCGTGGCGCTGCAACGAACGGGTCTGGCCGATGGACTCGCCAGTGCGCTGCAGCATTGGCTCGTGGGCTGGCCGCCCTACGGCTCGCTGGTGGTGGTGTTCATCGGCACCACCCTGCTGACGCAGGTGATCAGCAATGCCGCCTCGGTGGCCCTGCTGGCCCCAGTGGCGGCACAACTGGCCCCCAGCTTGGGACTGGAGCCGATGGCGCTGTTGATCACCGTGTTGTTCGGCGCCAGCCAGTCATTCCTGACGCCTGTCGGGTACCAGACGAATCTGATGGTGTTCGGCCCCGGCCGCTACCGCTTCCTGGATGTGACCCGCTACGGAGCTGGGCTGACCCTGATGATGACGTTCCTTGTTCCAGCCCTGATCCTCTGGCATTACGGCCAGTCCTGATCAACACTGGTCGAATTCGCCTCCCACACCCACAGCTCCTTGCCGATCCGTCAGGCACTGGAAGGTCGTCATCGCTGGCAACGCCGGCTGACCGTTCCTCAATTCACTGTTGTGACAGGACTTCTGGTCATCCTGATCGGAACCCTGGTGCTGGCGACACCGCTGTGCTCTAGCGAGCGTGTGGGCCTGTGGGAAGCGCTGTTCACGGCCACATCGGCCATCACCGTGACCGGGCTGTCGATCATCGACATCGGCACTGACCTCACCGGCTTCGGCCAGGTCGTGCTCGCCGGCATGATCCTGGCGGGGGGTCTCGGCCTGATGGCCATCACGACGTTTCTGCAGGGCTTTGTGGTGCGTGGCACCGGCCTGCGCCGACGACTCGACCGTGGACAGACCCTGGATGAATTCGGCGTCGGCGGCGTGGGATCCACCTTCCGCGGCATTGCCCTCACCGCTGCCGTGGTGATCCTTCTGGGGGCGGCCGTCCTTTATGGATACGGCTTCAACGACATCGCCGATCCCGGTGAACGCCTCTGGGCGGCTGTGTTTCACAGCATCTCGGCTTACAACAACGCGGGCTTCGGACTCTGGTCCGACAGCCTCGAGCGCTACCAGGCCAATCTGACGGTCAATGGCGTGGTGATGGTGCTGATCGTCATGGGCGGTCTGGGCTGGCGGGTCACCAGCGATCTCGCCAGTCAGGGATTCCGTCGCCGACGACGACGGCTGAGCCTGCACACACGCCTGGTGCTGCGCACCAGTGCCCTGCTGATCTGCTTCGGGGCGATCGGACTGGCCCTGACCGAATGGCTCAATCACGGGTTGCTGTTTCTCGACCTGAGCTGGCCCAGACGGCTGATGATCGCCCTGTTCGAATCCGTCACAGCCCGCACGGCGGGGTTCACAACCGTGCCGCTCTCGGTCGCCAACATCACCGAATCCGGAACACTGCTGCTGATGACCCTGATGTTCATCGGCGCCAGCCCCGGGGGAACCGGCGGAGGGATCAAGACCACCACGGTGGCGGCGCTGATGGCGGCGACACGATCCACCCTGCGAGGCCGTGACTGCATCGTGATTCGCAACCGTGAAATCTCCGACAAGGTGGTGCTGCGGGCCCTGGGGATCACGGTGGCGTCACTGCTTTTTGTTCTGGCCATGGCGCTGCTGCTCAGTATTGCCAGCAACCTCAACGGCAAGGACGACTTCACCTTCCTGGAGATGCTGTTCACATGCATCTCGGCGTTCGCGACCGTCGGGCTGGA
>JBGKDR010000443.1:0-1598 GCA_042954225.1 Parasynechococcus sp. | reverse complement strand
ATAGACAAGGGGTTTGTGCAACTGCAGTGAGAGCCCTGTGGCAGTCGGCAGTGATCCGTAGGGGATCCCCGCAATACGGTCGAAGCTCAGGCCGTTCAGAAGCGTTGCGTAGCAGCTGAGGACGCGTTGGAACAGCGCCGGATCAGAAATGATCTGACGCAGATCGATGTAGTAACTGAAGACCTGGCCACTGGCTTGTTTGAACCGGCCAAACAGCAGGCAGCGAATGTCATAGAGATCGATCACCAGATCGCGCAGCTCGCTGCTCACTCCGGTTGTGGCGGGAGACGAATGTCGTGGCCAGATGCGGCAGTGATCCGGTTGATGGCCGGGCAGAGGTGGAGCGGACTGAGAGGTGTTTTGGGCAAGTTGTCTGGCTTCATTCACCTGACTCTTAATCGCCTTCACCTCGCTATCGATGTTCTGGGCATTGAGCACACTTTGCGGCAAGGGAAGCAGTAGGCCATCTGCTGTTGTATTGAGCCCGGCGTTGAGAAGATCCTGAAGGTTGGATCTCTCTCCCCAGATGGAGCGCAGCATCACAAAGCGTTCTGGCGCAGCCCGGCGAACCCGGGACAGGATGGTGGGATCACTCGTGCCGATCTCCAGAAGAAGCTGTTCTGGTGTTCCCCAGGCTTGGGCCTCCTGAATCAGCTTGAGGTAGAGCGGCTCGTCCTCGTTGGGGTGATGCTGAATCAGGCGAGCTGCTGGATTAGAGCTATGGCAGTTCAGAACAACTCCTTTCCCTGGATAAACCAGAAATGGTGCGGCAATGTCGTGACCCGATAAAGGATTAATGGTGACTGCATCAGCCATCAATGTTTTGAACAGATATCGCGCGATTGCGGTTGATGTGTTCAGGTCCCCATGCTTGATATCAATGATTAATGGCAAATCTGCTGGAATCAACTCACGGATTTCTTGAAGTAACTCCAGTCCCGCAGAGCCCATGGCTTGATAAAAGCCAAGACTTGGCTTGAACGCGCAGACATGTGGCTCGGTGGCGTTGATGACCTGTTTGCACCATGCCCTGGCCTGGCTCAAGGCGGATCGATTGCTGATGCCATTGCTGCTTGCCCAGTGTCTGAGCATTTCTGGATTGGGGTCCAGGCCCGTCACCATCAGCGACTGACGACTGTTAATCGCTTCTGTTAAGCCAGTGAAGAAGTTCATCACAAGCACCGTAAAAAATTGGCTTGTCTTTTGCCAATTGTTGCTCGTCAGTGTATGGAGTCGGGTCGAGTGTTGTTAGGCGAAGACGGCAAAGATGGTCGAACGTGCTGCCAAGCCAATCAAGAAGGTTATGGCGAGGAATGAGATTGAGCGTCCCATGTGTTTTATGGCCTCTGATCCATCTCGGTCGGGTGACTTTGAACTGGCGTCCAAGATTTGTCAGCCCCCATCTGGGGGTATCGAACAGGCAACAAAAAGCCCCCACCGTGAGGAGGGGGCTTTCCGATTCAGTTGATCTGAATCGTTTGTTGATTCCAGATCAACCGATGGCGGGAGCTTGCAGAGCCACAGGAGTGGACTCAGCAGCAGCCAGGTCGAGGGGGAAGTTGTGAGCGTTGCGCTCGTGCATCACTTCCATGCCGAGG
>JBGKDR010000442.1:0-1674 GCA_042954225.1 Parasynechococcus sp. | reverse complement strand
AGCGCCAGACTCTCTGATGCTCTGGCCAAGCAGCTTCCCAATGTGCTCTCCCAGAAGTGCCGCTTATCCAAAAACAGTCGCGACAAGCTGTATAGCCTCAATCGTGAGCATCTGGATGTGATCAATCAACACCTCAGTCCTGAGGAGGCACTGACAACCCGACCCCAACAGCCCATCGAAGAAGATCCGGCCATGATCCGGGAACGGAATCAGAGAATTCGCGAGGAAGAGCAACAATCCCTCGAGTTGATCAGTTCAACCTTGATGGTTGCGATTCAGCAGGATCAACTGAGCAAACGACTCTCCAATGGCACCGTTGATGCACTGATCCAGCTCAGCCATTCTCCGGAGCTCAGCCAGGAATCACGGGTGGAGCTGCTGGAAATTGCAAAACTGAATAGACCGCAAGGCCAACGACTGAGCAAACTTCTTGATCAGGCACGCCTGAGATCAGAATCTTGAAGCGGGGTATCAGACCTGAAAAGATCACTGAGCAGATCCAAGAGGTCCTCATTGCTGATGGCCACGGATACCTCCGGACTAGCCTCAACAAATTCCTCTCCCAGCAAGGCGGCAAGATCTCGATTGGATTGCGTCAGTTGCACGGACAAAAGCTGCAACTCCTGCTGCGTCAAACGGAATCTTCCGGACGCAGAATATTGCGTCTTGAGTCGAACATAATTGGGATTAAGCCGTTTCTTTTGATTGAACATCGGCCAACGCCGATTCAATTCATTTTGAAGTCGCACCCAGAGGTTACTTTTCGATTCCTGTGTTTGCTTAAACACAATGGAGTCAAGCTGTTGAATCTGACAAAACTCCTGCAATAGGTAACCAACAGGTCCTTCAGGATGCCGACAGGCTCGTCGAAAGGGAACCACGACCAATCGGTCTTCAAAGACGGCCTGAAGCCTTCGAATCTCCCTCAGCCCATCGGGAATCGTGAGCACGTCACTTCGCCGTGGAGGCCTCAGCGATCCCAATCCAATCAACGGGAGGTGTTGACCGCCCCGCACCAACTGTTGAGCAATGGAATGCGCATAGTCCAGTGGAGAACGCACCACCACCCATGGCCTCACCAGAAAGCCATGGGCTTCGATACGGCCAACCAAGCCTCGCAATGCCTTCAAAGAAAGCAGCGATAGACCTTCACCACTCAAAATAAGAGATTGATCGGTCAACAAGGCCGTGTCAAGTTGCTGCGCGTAATTCTGATTCGCAAGCTTTAATTTCTTCACTTTCCATCGTTTATTGATGTGGTAATTCTCTGGATTTTTATCATATAAAGAGCGCAGTGGAACCGAGTGATTATTGATTGATAGCCGAGGGGGCTGAGCCTGGGGGCACTGAAAAATTGGATATAACAGACCCGCTTCATGCAAAACAGCCTGATTTGCAGCACAAGTCTGCTGAAAAGAAGACGATGCCGTTTTATGCAGGCCCAAATGGAGATAACAGACCTTCATCCCAGAAGCACTGATCAATCCAGCCTAGACGGTCACTCGCAACCGACACTTGAATGGGACAATAACCTGAGCTTGCTCCGATCGAACGGATCGCCACCAAGTCGTTGTTCGCCAGGAATTCAGAACAATCCATGAAAACGTGTTATCTCCATGTCGGTTTTCACAAGACAGCGAGCACGTCTTTTCAACAAGCATGCGGGAACAACAG
>JBGKDR010000441.1:0-4015 GCA_042954225.1 Parasynechococcus sp. | reverse complement strand
TGGCTGACCATCTGCAACATCGCGCCACTGATGCCCAGGGCATCGACGGCACCGATCCCCAGGAGCACAAAACCCATGTGACTCACGGAGCTGCAGGCAATGCGTCGTTTGACGTTGTCCTGGGCAAAGGCGTTCAGAGCGCCATAGACGATGTTCACGATCCCGAGGATCACCAGTGCGGGTGCCAGCTGGAGGTGGGCCTCCGGGAGCATTTCGACGTTGAAGCGCAAAAGGGCATAGCCGCCCATCTTCAGTAGAACGCCGGCCAACAGCATCGAGACGGGGGCATTGGCTTCCCCGTGGGCATCCGGCAACCAGGTGTGGAGCGGGAACATCGGCAGCTTCACCCCGAAGCCGATCAGGAAT
The DNA here is from genome assembly GCA_042954225.1 of Parasynechococcus sp. Classification (GTDB taxonomy): domain Bacteria; phylum Cyanobacteriota; class Cyanobacteriia; order PCC-6307; family Cyanobiaceae; genus Parasynechococcus. The sequence continues at coordinate 3,649 of JBGKDR010000441.1, read as the reverse complement.
CCGAGATAGCAGAGAAGTCCGAAGGTTCCGCCCGGTGACCGTGCTGCCAGTTCACTCAGATTGAGGGTGAAGACATCACCTGAGAGGGCCAGTGCCAACCCACTGATCAGAATCAGCAGGGAGGCCAGCGCTGTGTAGAGGATGAACTTGGTGGCGGCGTACTGACGGTTTTGGCCACCCCAGATGGCGATGAGCAGATAAACCGGAACCAGTTCGAGCTCCCAGGCAAGGAAGAACAGCAGGAAATCCTGAGACAGGAAGACCAGACCCTGGGCGGAGGCCTGAACCAGCAGCAGCGCGAAGTAGAGCCTCGGTTTGAGCTTGATCGACCAGCTCGCTGCTACGGACAGAAGCGTGACCAGACCGCTGAGAACTACAAGCGGTGCAGAGAGACCGTCGACGCCAAGGGACCATTCGAGGCCGATCACAGGAACCCAGCTCACCCGTTCGACAAGCTGGAGTCCTGGCAGGGCTGGGTCGAACTGGGTGGCGAAGGCCACCATCATCAGCAGCAAATCCGCCAGCAGCACCACCAGCGTGATGTTGCGGGGAAGTGCAGTGTTACGGGTTTCGCTTGCCGGCAGCAGGGGCATCAGCAGTGCTGCCGCTCCAGGAAGCAGAACGATCAGCGATAACCAGGGAAAATCAGCTGTGGACGCGGCCAGCATTGGCAGATCAGCGTCCATGGCATTCCCGTACTTTGTTAACGAACTTATCAGCTCAAACCACGGGTTTGGGTAGTTCTACTCAGGGTTTGCGGTCTGCCAGTGACTTCCGGAGGTCTGGAGGTTCAGCACAGGGGCCCGACTCGCCACCCCAACCGCTTCCCAGGCTCGGACCATGGCTCGGCTGATCGCCGTTCCCTTATCAGCGGAGCACAGCGCCAGAATGCTCGGGCCAGCTCCACTGATGGCACACCCCCAGGCTCCGGCATCGATCGCGGCTTTGCGGACCTCTTCGCCGCCTTTGATCAGACCCCAGCGGTAGGGCTCGTGGAGTCGGTCGTGCATGCCGTCGGAAATCAGATCGCCGTTTCCCGTTCTCAGGCCCTGGAGCAGCAAGGTCAGGGCTCCCAGGTTGGTCACAGCATCACTGACAGGGATGGTCTTCGGCATCGCCCGCCGCGCCTCACTGGTGCTGAGTCGAATCGAGGGGATGGCAACGACCGCTTTGACAGCCTGGGTCCATTCGCAGCGAACCACCCGCCAGCGCTGGGAGGCTGCGTTTGCTGTCATGCACAGGCCACCCAGAAGGGACGGCACCACGTTGTCGGGATGCCCTTCGATATCAATGGCGAGTTCCAGCAGTTTTTCCTTGCTCAAGGGTTCGCCAACAAGGGCGTTGGCCCCCATCAGGCCGGCCACGATGGCGGTTGCACTGCTACCGAGACCACGGGCAGGAGGGACAGCAAGGCGCACGCGAGCTTCCAGCGCCACCGGTTCGATTCCAGCCGCTTTCCAGACCCGTTGGGCGGCTCTGTACACCAAATTGTCTGGTCCGCCTCGCAGGTGACTTCCCTCTGAGCCTTCAATGATGAGCTCGAAGCGCTCTCCGCTGCCTTCGATCCGCTGCATCGCGAAGCGGTTGTTCAGGTCAAGGGCAGCCCCCAGGCAATCGAACCCCGGACCAAGGTTCGCGGTGGTGGCGGGCACGTCCACCACGACTTTCTGGCCGATGCGCGGCTGCGCCATGCCTGCTGAACTACTCAGGACAGTGTCCCACCCTGCTCAGCAAGCATGCGTGCACGACAGGCGGCACTGAACAGGCCAGCTTCGGGATCGGTCACGGCGGTGATCCTCAGTCCTTCAAGAAAGGGTTGAAAGCGCCCTTTGTCTTTCAGGGGCGCGAGGAAGGTCGCCGACTGCAGCCCTGAGAGCTGTTTGGCTGCTGTACCGCCGCCGATCCAAAGACCGCCGGTACAGAGTTCCTGCAGGGCGAGATCGCCGGCAGCTGATCCATAGGCCGCGAGCCAGAGCTCGAGGGCACGGCCCATCAGTGGGTCCCCTTCGGAGGCTGCCTGGCTGGCCAGGGCTGGAAGGTCCTCGCCGTTGTCAGGCCAGGCACGGGCCATCTGTCGCAGCGGATGGTCTGGAACGTCCTGCTGCTCAAGCATCCAGCGAGCGATGTGGCCCAGTCCGGTGCCGCTCACGATGCGTTCGACGGACAGGCGAACCAAACCAAGATCTTCTTTGAGCCATGTCGCCAGGCTCCATTCGAGCGGGTTTCTGGGGGCGAACTCGCGGTGACCGCCCTCGCTGGCCAGGGCCATCAATCCGTGGTCCGTCCGGATGCCCCGCGCCATGCCAAGGCCGGTTCCTGCGCCGAGAATGGCCATGGGCCCCCCATCCGATGGACCCTCCTGAAGCACGCACGTCTGCTGCGGGCCGAAGTGGGGGAGGCCGTAGATCAAGACGCCGAAGTCATTGACCAGCTCAAGCTGCTGAATTCCAGCCGCATCGGCCAGGGCCTGTTCCTCAAGCTGCCAGGGCAGGTTGGTGATGGATGCACTCCCTCGGCGCACCGGACCCGCGACGGCGATGCAGGCGGACGTCGGCCGGGCGATGTGGCTCGGCCGATCTTCCAGAAATGCCTGAAGCATCGGCTCCAGGGATGGCCATTCTCGCGAGGTGTACCGCTGCCGGTGGCGTTGAACCAACTGGCCGTCGACGCGCTCATAAAGAGCAAGGAGTGTTTTCGTTCCGCCCATGTCACCGGCAAGAAGTGTCGGGGTGACGGTCAATGGTTCTGTCCGGCTCTCCTTACAGGCTGGATTGGCCTCAGGTGTTCGGCAACGAGAAGAAATTCAGAGGCAGGGGGCCCCAGGTTGTGCTGGGTTGGCCGTCAGCATCGTCATGGCCGGTGATCAACAGTCCCTGGCCAAGTCCATGTTCGATGCGGATCCGGATGGATCCTCCCTTCTGGTTGGCTTTGAGAAACACGGGTCCCGGTTCCGAGGTGGTGTCCACCACCTCGAGAGCCTCCCAGCCCTGCCGTTGCTCAAGGGCGCGGTAGGCCACCAGCGCAGCCTCAGCAGACGGTGCCATCACCCCAACGGTGAACCAGTTGGCCCTTGACATGGCATCGCGGAGCTCGCTGTGAAGGCGTGCGGATGTGTCCTGGCTGAGGTCTGGCGCATCGCGCAGTCGTGCCAGATCAGACAGGCAGTTGATTGAAGACTCACCCATCACTTCAGCTCCAGGCCTGCGGCGCGCTCGTTGTTGGCCTTTTGGGCTGCACTCAGCAGGTCGGCCACCGCTGTGACCCCAATGTCACCGTCCCGTCGGCTGCGAAGGCTCACAGCGTTCTGCTCGGCTTCCTTGGCACCGATAACAGCCAGCACGGGGATCTTCATCTGTTCCCCGGTGCGGATCAACTTGCCGAGGCGGTCGCCGCTGCGGTCGATCGTGGCGCGAACACCAGCTTGGGTGAGCTGGTCCATCACCTGCTCCGCGTAGGGCTGCACTTCGTCGGTGACCGGCAGCAGACGCACCTGCTCGGGCGCCAGCCAGAAGGGGTAATCGCCGGCGTAGTTCTCGGTCATGATCCCGAAGAACCGCTCCAGCGAACCGAAGATGGCGCGGTGGATCATGATCGGCCGCTGCTTGCTGCCGTCGGCGGCGATGTAGTCGAGCTCGAACCGTTCCGGCAG
>JBGKDR010000440.1:0-1299 GCA_042954225.1 Parasynechococcus sp. | reverse complement strand
TCCCATCATTTTTCTGTCAGCGGTGGAGGCCATCTCCGAACGCGTGGCCGGTCTTGATCTGGGCGCCGACGACTACCTCCCCAAACCCTTCAGCCCGAAGGAGCTCGAGGCCCGAATCGCCACGATTCTGCGTCGTGTCGGCCGCGGCAATGCGGAGGTCGAGAGTCGCGAAATGCCCACCGGTCAGGGTGTGCTCTGCCTCGGTGATCTGGTCGTCGACACCAACCGTCGTCAGGTCACGCGCGCTGGTGAGCGGATCAACCTCACCTACACCGAATTCAGCCTTCTGGAGCTCCTGTTCCGGGAGCCGGGTCGTGTCGTTCCCCGGGCCGAGATCCTTGAGCAGCTCTGGGGTTACCCGCCTCGCCGTTCGGCTGATCTTCGGGTGGTCGATGTGTACGTCGCCAGACTTCGTGGAAAGCTGGAGCCCGACCCCCGCAACCCTGAGTTGATCCTCACCGTGCGGGGCATCGGCTACTCCTCTCAGCGCGTCGGAGAAGCCGCCACCGCCTGAGGTCGCCCCTCGGAACGGCAGGATGGCGCCCGATCCACGTTCCTGCTGCTGTGTCAGAGCTGCGCGATACCCGTCTTGAGAAAGCGAACGCGCTCAAGGAGCTGGGCCAGGGGCCTTACGCCATCAGCTTTGATCCCACCCATCGCATGCAGGTCCTTCAGGACGATCATGGCGATCTTGAGAAGGGTGCCGAGCGCGATGTCACGGTGTCGGTGGCGGGCCGGGTGATGACCCGACGGGTGATGGGCAAGCTGGCCTTCTTCACCCTCGCCGATGAAACCGGAACCATTCAGTTGTTCCTGGAGAAGGCGGGCCTTGAGGCCCGGCAGGAGGGATGGTTCAAACAGATCACCTCATTGGTCGATGCCGGTGACTGGTTGGGGGTGACCGGCACCTTGCGCCGGACCGATCGCGGTGAGCTGTCGGTGAAGGTGAGCGACTGGCGCATGCTGAGCAAGTCGCTGCAACCCCTGCCGGACAAGTGGCACGGGCTGGCCGATGTGGAGAAACGCTACCGCCAGCGTTATCTGGATCTGATCGTGTCTCCGGACACCCGCGACACCTTCCGCCGTCGGGCCCGGTTGGTGAGTGGCATCCGCCGCTGGCTGGACGATCGCCAGTTCCTCGAGATCGAAACGCCGGTGCTCCAGAGCGAACCCGGTGGTGCCGATGCCCGTCCCTTTGAGACCCACCACAACGCGCTCGATCTGCCCCTCACCCTGCGGATTGCCACGGAGCTGCACCTCAAGCGCCTTGTGGTCGGTGGCTTTGAGCGTGTCTATGAA
>JBGKDR010000439.1:0-3821 GCA_042954225.1 Parasynechococcus sp. | reverse complement strand
GAGCCGGTTTCCATCACATCTCTCGACAAGAACGACCCCTGACCGGAGTCTCGCCCTACAGTATCCGCACTTCTCATTACCCGAGACCCAAGCGTCGCCATGGCTCAACGCACCCGTCTGGGAGACCTCCTCCGCCCTCTTAACTCCGAGTACGGCAAGGTCGTTCCCGGTTGGGGAACAACGCCCGTGATGGGCATCTTCATGGCGCTCTTCCTTGTGTTCCTGCTGGTGATCCTCCAGCTGTACAACAAGTCGTTGATCCTCGAGGGCATCAACGTCAACTGGAACGGCCTCGGCTGATCGGTTTCTGATGAATATCTTCGGCGTCGGCCTCCCTGAAATGGCGGTGATCGGCGCCGTTGCTCTTTTGGTATTTGGCCCAAAACGACTTCCAGAGCTGGGCCGAACCTTGGGTAAAACCCTGAAAGGATTCCAGTCCGCCTCGAAGGAATTCGAGCGTGAGATCAACAAGGCAATGGCTGAGCCAGAACAGCCAGACGACGATTCCAATCAGGATTCCCTCCCACCAGCTCAGAGTTGATTCACGGATGAGTGGGTCGCTCAAGCTCGTCGTTGGACTGGGGAATCCAGGGTCGAAGTACGACGGAACTCGGCACAACGTCGGGTTTATGGCCCTTGAGCGTCTGGCCAAACGTGAAGGGTGTTCCTTTCGTCAGCAAGCAAAGCTGCATGGCCTTGCTGCAGACAGTGGTCTCGGTGCGGACCGGATGCGTCTGCTGATGCCCCAGACCTACATGAATGACAGCGGCCGTTCCATTCGGGCGGCACTGGACTGGTTTGATCTGACCCCGGACCAGCTCCTCGTTCTCGTCGACGACATGGACCTCCCCCTCGGCCGGTTGAGATTGCGGGCCCAGGGAAGTGCGGGCGGACACAATGGGCTTCGCAGCACCATTCAGCATCTCGGGACCCAGGAGTTCCCGCGTCTACGGATCGGCATCGGTGCCCCTGCGGAGAACCCTGTCGAACGCCGTGCCAGGACGGTCTCGCATGTGTTGGGGCCCTTCAGTCAGGCCGAGAAGCCCTGCCTCGATGCCGTCCTCGATGAGGTGATTGACGGTCTGGGGCGGATTCAGCGGCTTGGTCTTGAACGGGCGGGCAACCGCATCAATGCCTTCCGTTACGAGAGCGACTGATGGCAGGGCTGCCATCCACCACGGCCCATCTGCGCGTGCTGCGTCAGTGCTTTCAGCGTCAGTGTCTGGAGGGTGAAGTCGTCGCCGGCGGGTTTGAGTGGGAGTTCAGCTGGGCGTTTGACCGCGGCGAGCTAACGGTGGAACCGTCGCTTGGGCGGGCTCTGATCGAAGACGCCCTTCTGCGCTTTCTGGTGCGGAGTGACTACCGCCTTGAACCCGGTGGCGATTACGTTTTTACCGTCAGAGCCCGGTTCTGACTATCCGATCGGAGGTGTGCCGGGCCATCGGCAGCGTGTCCTGAGGTGTTTCTCCAGAAGCACCAGCGCTGCCACAGCATCAAGGTTGCCAGGAGGGGTCTGCAGGCCGAGGGGGACCAGACGGCGCCAACCTCGCGGTGGCCAGAGTTCCCAGTAGCGACCACGTGCTGCGAGGGTGCTGCCGCGTTCATCAACGCTGTGCACCGGTGCGACGGCAGGGAGCTCCCTGATCCATCGATCGCTGCTGGTGCCATCGCCGATGACAATTCCGGTCAGACCGGTTGGTCTGTTCCAGCGTCTGAGGGTGGCTGCGACGGTCTCTGGGGGGATCACCAGGCCGACATCCACCACCCTCTGATCGAGATCGACCAGCACGAGGCCGCATTTGCTTCTGCCTGGATCCAGGGCCGCCCAGCGGTTCATCACTCGCTCTCCACGGCAACGACAACAGGATCGGCTGTGTCGCTCTGCTGCTGGGCCTTCACCTGCAAACGGACGGTGGCCACCTGCCGGTCCACCAGTTGCTGGCCCAGCTCGGCGAGGGCGGCTCCATCAAATTGCAGGCCTTCGCTCAGGCTTCCGCGCCGCTGCACTTCGGCGTATGCCGACGCCAGCAACAGATTGATGCGCGTTCGGATTTGATCGGGGCTGCGTTCGTCTGCATTAACGGTCGCGCTTGAGAGCACATCACCGGGGTTGGTGATCGTTCTGTTCGGGCGGACATCGGGGATCGCATAGACGTTGGTTTCACCTCGCAGAACGTTGGTGGCCGAGCGCAGATTGACGACCCAAGTCCCCGGTCGACGGATGAGCGTCATCAGACGTTCCACATCACTGCGTGGAACCAGAAGGATCTGTTGCTCTGGAGCTTCTCCTGGAAGGACACGGCTGTAGGCCACGAGATTGGCCTGCTGCAGCAGTTGGTCGATAACCTCTTTGGCCTGGTCGTCGCTGTCCAGGCGAACCGTGGCAGTGGTCAGGGTCTGGCCACTCCGGAGCACCACTGCGCCTCGTCTCAGTGCCACCAGATTGCGCTCGAGTTCCCTGAGCTCTGCCTCTCCGGTCTGGATGCGATTGCGCACCCGCTGAAGTTCCGCCTCGGTGCGCTGAATGTCGGCGTCGCGGGCGTTGATCTCCTGGCTCAGGCTGTCGCGCTCGGCTTCCAGTCGTTCCCGTTCCTTCTGAAGGGGAGCCAATTCTTCGCGCAGGGTGACGGATCGTGCCTGGGCGCGCTTCAGCTCCGCTGTGATCCTCAAGGTGGCATTCCTGGCCTCCTCGCGTTCCTGGTTCGCGGTTTCGAGGTCGCGGCGACTGTCCCGCAGTCTCTGCTGCAGGGCATCGAGTTCGAACAGACCGACCCGGAGTTGCTGGCTGACCAGCAGCAGCAGTCCGAGCGATAGGGCACTGATCAAGCTGCCCGTCATCACTGTGATCAACACGGCGGTCCTCCGGGGCCGCATGTTGAAAAGGCTCAATCGGGCTTTACCGACACGACTGCCCAGCCTGTCGCCAAGGGTCGACAGAACCCCGCCGAGGACCAGCAGGGCCACGATCAGAAGCCAACCGCTCATGACCTGGGGGAGGACGGGTCGTTCTGGACTGGTTCAGCTGAAGCGCTTGGCCAGGGCAATCGGATCGAGCACGGTGATTTTCTTGCGATCAATCTGAACCAGACCGGATTGGCGCAAGTCTCCCAGCAGTCGTGTGATTGTGACCCGTGTCGATCCAATCGCTTCAGCGATGGATTGATGCGACAGGCGGAGGTCGATGGTGATGCCCTGGGTGTCCGGCACGCCGAAATCCCGACAGAGCACAAGCAGGAAACTGACCAAGCGGGAGGACATATCCCGGTGGGTCAGGGTCTCGATCATCGTTTCCGTCTGCAGGATCCGGCTCGACAATCCCTGCAGGAGGCGCAGTCCCACGCTTGTATCGGCTTCGATCGCAGCACGGACCGAGGCCGCAGGTGCCGTGATCATCTCCACACGTGTAAAGGCGATGGCGTGATAAAAGCGGTCTGACCGATGCCCGGTCAGCAGCGAGAGCACGCCGAACAGGCTGTTTTCGCGCAGCAGTGCCACGGTGATTTCCTCGCCCGACTCGTAGACGCGTGACAGCCGAACAGCGCCGCGTCGAATCAGGTACACCCGTTCAGCGGGATCTCCAGGAAAGAAAATCGTTTTATTGCGCTCCACCATCTCGGTGCTGGCGCCATCCAGATCCCGAATCACATCCAGAAGGGTGCGATTGCTGGTTTCAGCCTGAACAGACTGCATGGGCGGGCTCCCGTTGACGGGTGCGGATTGCTGGGTGTAGCGACTAAATCCGCTGCTGCTGATCATCGGGAGCCCGTTTGTGCCGTGACGCTACGAATCAGCCTGGAACAGCCCTGTAAGCGTTGTTACTT
>JBGKDR010000438.1:0-2826 GCA_042954225.1 Parasynechococcus sp. | reverse complement strand
CTTGGATTCGCGCTGAAGGTGATCTCAATCGATGATTTCTATCTGCCAGCCGAGGCCATGGATCGGGCGATGGCAGGCAATCCATGGGGCGTCCCCAGGGCACTTCCTGGCAGCCACGACATTGCCTTGATGCAACGCAGCCTGTCCGCTTGGAAGCAGGGAGAGTCGGTCTTGATGCCACGCTTCGACAAAGCGCTTCGCGAGGGTCGCGGCGATCGTTCCGGGGAGTTCCTCTGCGAGGCCGACGTTCTGATCCTCGAGGGCTGGTTTCTCGGTTGCCGCCCGATGGCCAGCTCAGAGCCGTTGGCAAGCGGGAGCGACCACCTGATGGAACCACTGAGGCCAGAAGAACTCAGCTATCGCAGGCAGATTCAGGAGCAGCTTGCGCACTACATCGACGTCTGGGACGAGGTCGACTGCCTCTGGCAATTGGCTGCCACGGATTTCAATGCCCCGCAGCAATGGAAACGTCAGCAGGAAGCTGCGATGAAACGAAATCGCGGCAGCGGGCTGGACGCTGCAGCCATTGATGACTTCATCCGCATGATTCAGACCGCGATTCCCGCGACGTCGTTCACGTTGAATCAGGCGTCTGTTGTGATTGACATTGACCCGGACCGACGCTTGCGACAGATCCGGGTCAGACCTTGATCAGGATTCGCTGTCGTCGGATTCGCTGACGGGATAGACGAAGCCCTGTGCACGGCCACTCAGGACGGATTTGCCGATGGACATGGCACGCTCAGCAGCCACTGCAGCCTTGGCCTTCCAGGTGGCATGGCGTTGATTGCGCTTTGCCTTGGATGTTTTCTTCTTCGGTACGGCCATTGAGGCTGAGTGAGTTCCAATGGATGATCATCTCGTCTGGAGTTCCCTTGCGTCAAATCGCTAGCCTTGATTCAGATCGGTTTTGTCGTGAGTTCAGGTTCAACCAACGCTGAGGATTCCACTCCGTCCAACCCGTTGTTTGGTGGGTTCGGCCAATCGGAACAGCCTGATTATTCGACTCTGCTGCAACAGATCAAGGATGGCGAGGTCAAATCTCTTGAATTGATCCGCAATCTCCGGGAGGTTCGTGTCACCTATCCCGATGGTCGGGTGGTGCAGATCCCGGTGTTTGCCGATGACCAGCGGATTCTGCGCACTGCTGAAGCCTCGGGAACCCCTCTCACCGTGAAAGACACGCGGGGAGAGGCCGCCATGGCAGGCCTGGTGAGCAACCTGGCCCTGATTCTGATCGTGATCGTCGGCCTGTCGTTTCTGCTGCGGCGGTCCGCTCAGGTGGCGAATCGAGCCTTCGGTTTTGCTCGAAGTCAACCAAGGATCAAATCCCAAGACGATCTCTCGATCCGTTTCGATGACGTCGCTGGCATCAACGATGCCAAACAGGAGCTGGAAGAGGTCGTCACCTTTCTGAAACAGCCGGAAGCCTTCATTCGTCTGGGTGCCCGTATTCCAAAAGGCGTGCTGCTGGTGGGCCCACCGGGAACCGGGAAGACACTGCTGGCCCGAGCCATCGCCGGTGAAGCCGGCGTGCCGTTTTTCTCGATCTCCGCGTCCGAGTTCGTCGAGTTGTTTGTTGGGGTCGGAGCCAGCCGCGTCCGTGATCTGTTCAAACAGGCCAAGGACAAAGCTCCCTGCATCGTGTTCATCGATGAGATCGATGCGGTCGGTCGCCAGAGGGGAGCTGGCATCGGTGGGGGAAATGACGAACGGGAACAGACCCTGAATCAGCTCCTCACGGAAATGGATGGGTTTGCCGATAACTCCGGCGTGATTCTCCTGGCGGCCACCAATCGTGTGGATGTGCTGGATGCCGCCCTCACCCGCCCCGGCCGCTTCGATCGCCGCATTCCCGTGGGCTTGCCGGATCGGCAGGGACGCTGCGACATCCTTTCGGTCCATGCCAGGACAAGGCCTCTGGCTGACGATGTCTCCCTCAACGACTGGGCCCAGAGGACACCTGGATTCTCAGGGGCGGATCTCGCCAATCTGCTCAATGAAGCAGCGATCCTCACTGCGAGGCATGGGGACAACGCCATCTCGGATCAGCATCTGCAGGGTGCGCTGGAACGCATCACCATGGGGCTGACGGCTGCTCCTCTTCAGGACAGCGCACAAAAGCGTCTGATCGCATACCACGAAATCGGCCATGCCTTGGTGGCCGCATTGCTGCCGGCGTCCGATCGTGTGGACAAGGTCACGCTGTTGCCGCGAAGTGGGGGCGTCGGTGGCTTCACCCGCCTCTGGCCCGACGAGGAGGTGCTTGATTCAGGCCTGATCACCAAGGCTCGCCTGCGCGCCCGTCTGGTGGTCGCCCTTGGAGGACGGGCCGCGGAACTGGTGGTTTTCGGTGCTCAGGAAGTGACCCAGGGAGCGTCCGGGGATCTGCAGATGGTCTCGCAACTCGCCCGGGAGATGGTGACCCGATTCGGCTTCTCCTCCCTGGGCCCCGTTGCTCTTGAAGGTGGTGATCAGGATGTTTTCCTTGGCCGTGACTGGCTCAATCGCAGTCCTGGCTATGCCCAGGCCACTGGGCGGGAGATCGATCAACAGGTGCAGGCGCTGGCTCGGGAATCACTCGACACCGCCATTGCGCTCCTGAGTGAGCATCGGGAAGTGATGGACCGGTTGGTGGAGGCGTTGATCGAGGAGGAAACCCTGGACGGCAAACGCTTCCTTGCATTGGCAGGACTCGGATGAACCGTCTGCTGCTTCTGCTGGTGCCATTGATCGTCGTGATGGCTCACATGACGATCGAATGGCTCTGGTTCGAGCAGTTCGACTGGCAGAGCGTCCTGCTGACGCAATGGCTTCTTCAGCTGA
>JBGKDR010000437.1:0-2717 GCA_042954225.1 Parasynechococcus sp. | reverse complement strand
AAAGCTCACCACGCTGCTGCGCCAACTGCGGACTCGCCTGAAGCAGGAGAAGCTCAGCGTCAATATCAGTCTGTCTCCAGGGCCCTTTCGCCAGTCCTACAACCTCTGGCTGCAGGACTGGGAGTTATGGGCCATGGGGGGATTGATTGAAGAGTTGGTGGTACAGAACTACGCCTATTCGGTCAAAGGTTTTGCACGGGATCTGGATCAAGCAGCCCTGAGAAAAGCCAGACGGTGGCGCGTGCCAACTCAAATTGGCATTCTCGCTGGATTTGGCAAACGCACCACGTCAACCCAGGATCTCCAACAGATGATCAAACTCTCCCGAGAGCGGGGCCATGGTGCAATTTTCTTCTACTGGGAAGGCCTTTGCGGGACACACCGTCATACCGACAACATCGACCAGTGCTGGCGTTCCTGGACCTCACTGCTGGAAGAATCCAACTAAAAGGGGAAAAACCAGCGATCGAACTCAGCGAAATCAGAACAAATTCGCTCAAGAATTTCTGAAGGAAGGTCCTCAAGGAACTGCATGCATGCTCCGACACTGATCGACGATCCAACCGTGTTATTGAAACGTTTACCCCTCAGACGCAGATACTCTGTCTTGAAGTCCAGCCCAACAAAATCATAAATTGCGGCCACAGTGTTCCTCGCATCGAAGCAAATATCCTCCAGCCGCACCACAAAGCACTGATCGTCTTTCCAGGCATATTGATAACCCAAGTAGGCCGAGCGCATGTAAGCCATCTTTGGCTCCTTCCACGCCTCGTACCATTCATCAATGCGCTCAAGGGGTAGTTTTGATCGCTTGAAATCAGACAACGCAAGCGAGCGCGGATCCTTGATCACAGCAATGATGGGTTTCTGACAGCGCTGCTGCACGCGACCAAGGTCGGTGATGTATCGGGGTGTTTTATCAAAGATCTGCTGAGCAGACTTCTCCCTCACCAAGGAGGAATAGCCGAAAAGACGACGATAAAACTCTTCAAAGGATTGGGCTTGACAGGCATCCGCAAACTCACCCTGCGTAATCCCCCATCCCACCACCATGTGATTACAGAAGGGCTCATAGTTCAGAAAATCAGACGGCTGAGAACACAGCAAAACACCACATTCAAACCCCGAATCCACATCGGGGTGTTCACGCAACAAATCAGAGACCATTGTGGTTCCACTATGCTCCAAACCACAGATCAGAAATGATAATGAAGACGTCATATTCCCTGAATATCGTTCCGTCATTATCGCATCAGGATTGGCGCAACCCTGCAATCGCGGCAACAAGAGCGTCGAGGTCGTTCGGTGGAACAATCGTCCCGACGGGTGCTGCAGAATCACGGATCGGATCCGCAAGCGCACCCGCCTCACTGGCAATCACCCAGAGTCCGGCACTGAGCGCCTCACGGGTCACCAGGCCAAAGCTTTCTGGCCAGATCGATGGAGCAATCAGGACGTCCTGTGAGGCATAAAACTGCGACATCATCGCCATCGGAATCGGCGCAATAAATCGGACGTCATAACCATTCCAGGTGGCGGTGTAGTGCTCGATCCGAGAGGCCAATCGATGGTCGACAACAGTGAACACAAGACCAAGACCAGGCGGAAGGGCATGCACAGCACGGCGCATGAGTTGATACCCCTTGTGGAGACTCATCCCACCGATATGACACACCCGAATGCTCGTTCCAACCTCACTGAGCTCAGGAGTGACTGACGATTCAGCCGAAGGGACTGCCATCGAGGCGAAACGGTTTTCCTGGACATCGACGTTGGCAATTCCCGCTGATTCACACAGTGCCTGGAACGAGGAGGACACCGCGATGCGTCGATCAGCGGAGGCAAGAATCTGATAGAGGACACCCCGTCGCTCCAGAGCCATGGCTTGCTCTTCAGCGGTCGGATCATGATCAAAATGACCGAGAGGATCCGCCGGATCAACCAACGAACCGGATGGTGTCACCAGGAATTGCTCGACACTCATCCACCAGGCATCGTGCAGGACAATCTCGTAAGGAATGCCCTGACGGCGAGCCACCTCAAGGGGGGATGCCGTCAACAACTGGCAGCAGTGGCATTGAATCCGGTCAAACGCTTCGACAGCGAAGAAGTCCTCGCAAAACTGCTCAATCAATGGATCGTGATACTTGGACCATGGTTTCGGCGGCAGACACAGTCGGACAACCCTGACGCCCTTCCAGAACGAGAGATCAAGGCCGATCTCGTCTCTGTAATCAGACCCCTGTTCAACCATCTGACCGCGCAGATGAGCCACAGCCTCACGGCTGGAACCCGTGGTTGTCAGAGACTGAGTCTTGTGATGCGCAGACAAACCAACGGGCTGATCCAATGGGGGCGTCAGCTCAGGTGGATCGGATTGCCAATGGTCATAATCCGTGCACAGCACGGTGACGTCGTAGTCCACATCGGGATCATTGAGCAGGTCATCGACATAGTCCTGAGCCACGCGGGTGGCACCGCCAATGCTCTGCGGGGCAAAAAAGACATTGATGACAAGGACCTTCTGTCGTGGACGACGGTCTGGCAGCTCCGACGACGCACTGGGAAGCCAGCGCGACCAGACAGCATCCGCACGTTGGGACCCGAACAGATGACGGGCATCAGTGAAGGCTTGATCGCGCATTGATGCATAGACATCAGCATCGGCGAGCAAACGCTCAATCGCATCCAGCCACTGCTCCCGCGTCTCAGCGATC
>JBGKDR010000436.1:0-1153 GCA_042954225.1 Parasynechococcus sp. | reverse complement strand
GTGACTGCAGTGGTCTTGGCGTTGGCCTGCAGGCGTGATCCCGATTTCACTGACGCTGGCAACCTCCAACCTGTTTCGAATGGTTGGCAGACGGTTGATCAGGTGGGGCTCAATGATGGCGCCGGTCCCACAGCCCATCATTGCCAGGTCCATCATCAGACCGAAGGCGTCCCAGTCGATCAGATTTGTGGATGTGCAGTTATAGGAGCCGGAGAAATTTTCGGGCTGTTCAATCCAAGGAGTTCCACCGATCCACAGCCAGCGTCCTGAAGGCAGCGCCTTCTTTTCGGCTTGCATCCGAGCCATCAGATCGACTTCATCGGCGCTGAGGGCACCCAGGGTCTGAAGGCCGGTCAGGTTGCGGCGGCTGACCTGCTCCCAGCTTTCACGTCCGGTGGGCGTGCGGCGGCTGTAGGTCCGATAGAAGACCGGATTGGCGGCTGGAGCGGTGATCGGGAAGTCGCCGATCGTGGCGCTCGCGTTCGCGGCGACTTCAGCGCGACTCGGAGTCAGTGTCACGTGCGCATGCACTTAGGTGAGCCAACCCTAACGCCACCGATGGGGTGAGCAAGCGTTTCCTACCACCAGTGACAGCGGTTCACTCAGACTGCGTGACAAAAATGTGTGAACCAATGCAGCGCAGACCTGAGCCGGAGCTAATGACCGATCAGCTGCAGGTTCTCGCCTATGGCCAAGCTGATTTTTCACAAGCTGACGCCGCTCTACTGGAGCAGCTTCGACCACTGCTCCCAGCGCATCGGACCGGCATGAGATTTGTGGATCTGGGGTGTGGTCCCGGCAACATCACTCTGCTGTTGGCCAGTGCATGGCCCGACGCTGAGGTCATCGGTGTGGATGGATCCGCGCCCATGCTTGCGTTGGCCTGTGAACGCAATCGGCAGCGTTCACTCAATGCCTGTTTCCAGGAGCGGACCCTGCAGTCTTTGGTGGAGGAGCCGGCAACGTCGGACCTGGCGCCAGCGGACGCGATTGTCAGCAACAGCGTGCTGCACCATCTGCACGACCCCGGCCAGCTTTGGGGTGTGGTGCGGGCTCTTGGGCAGCACGGCACGGCGGTTGTTCATCGTGATTTACGTCGCCCTGCGTCCGAAGCGGAGCTTGATCGCTTGCAACAGCAACACCTTCCTGAGGC
>JBGKDR010000435.1:0-2670 GCA_042954225.1 Parasynechococcus sp. | reverse complement strand
TTGGCCAGCTCGAGCTTGTCCTCTTCCACCAGGCTCTTGCCGACCGAGAGGCCGCGGGCCTTGTAGAAGGTGAAGATCATGCCGCCGCCGACGAGGATCTTGTCGCACTTGTCGAGCAGGGCCTCGAGCACGCCGATCTTGGAGCTCACCTTGGAGCCGCCGACGATGGCAGCCAGGGGACGCTTGGGAGCGTCAACGGCACCCTGCAGGTACTGCAGCTCCTTCTCCATCAGGAAGCCACCGACGGAGGGCTTGAGGAACTTGGTCACACCCTCGGTGGAGGCGTGGGCGCGGTGGGCGGCACCGAAGGCGTCGTTGACATAGACGTCGGCCAGGCCGGCCAGCTTCTCGGCGAAGGCGGGGTCGTTCTTCTCTTCTTCAGCGAAGAAACGCACGTTCTCCAGCAGCACGACATCGCCGTTGGCCATGGCGCCGACCTTGGCTTCCGCGTCGGGCCCGATGCAGCTGTCGGTCTTGGTCACGGGCTGGCCCAGCAGCTCGCTCAGGCGGGCTGCAACGGGGGTGAGACGCATGGCGTCGTTCACCTGACCCTTGGGACGGCCGAAGTGGGCCGAGAGAATCACCTTGGCGCCCTTGCCGATCAGATCTTTGATCGTGGGCAGGGCAGCCCGGATGCGGGTGTCGTCGGTGATCGCACCGGCGTCATTCAGGGGCACGTTGAAATCAACCCGCACGAGGACGCGTTTGCCGCTCAGGTCGCCGGCAGTGAGGCTGGCCAGGGAACGCTTCGCCATAGGGTTGTCTCGTGCGGTAAGAAAACGCGGTGAGATTAACCCGAGTTCCCGCCTTGCAGCGCTAGTACAGCCATAGAAGCGCTCAGCGGAGGTCGTGATGTTCGAAACCGTTCTGTTCCCAATCGATCAGAGCCGCCAGGCCATGGAGACCGCGGCCAAGGCTCTGGAGCTGGCGCGGTCCCACAACAGCCGAATGGTTCTGCTCTCGGTCGTGCAGCCGGAACGGCCGGACATGCAGGACCCCGAGGCGGTGGCCCAGCTGCTGGAGCGCACCCGACAGCAGGTCGAAGACGCCGGGGTGTCCTGTGAGGTGGTGGAGCGTCAGGGGCAGCCGGCCTTTGTGATCGGCGATGTGGCCGACGAGTTGAATGTGGATGTGATCGTGATGGGCACCCGCGGCGTGAATCTGGACAGTGATCGCGACAGCACCGCCGCCCGGGTGATTCAGCTGGCCCCCTGTCCTGTGTTGGTGGTTCCGTGAGTACTCCCACGATTCAGTGGTATCCAGGCCATATCGCCAAGGCGGAGCAGCAGCTCAAACGCAACCTGGACAAGGTGGACCTGGTGATTGAGGTGCGGGATGCCCGCATTCCGCTGGCCACCGGGCACCCGCACCTGGACCGCTGGCTCAAGGGCAAACAGCATCTGCTGGTGATCAACCGCCGCGACATGGTCACCGCCGAGGCGCGGGAGCGCTGGCAGCAGTGGTTCAAGGGCCAGGGCCAGCGGACGGTGTGGTGCGATGCCAAGGCCGGCACCGGGGTCAAGCAGGTGCAGCAGGCGGCGATCCGGGCGGGGGATCAGCTCAACGAACGCCGGCGCAACCGCGGCATGCGACCGCGTCCGGTGCGGGCCCTCACCCTCGGTTTCCCCAACGTGGGCAAGTCAGCGTTGATCAACCGTCTGGTCAAGCAGAAGGTGGTGGCCAGCGCCCGCCGGGCCGGCGTCACCCGCACCCTGCGCTGGGTGCGGCTCGGTCAGGACCTCGACCTGCTTGATGCCCCGGGCGTGTTGCCGCCGCGTCTCGATGATCAGCAGGCCGCGCTGCGCCTGGCGTTGTGTGATGACATCGGCCAGGCGGCCTACGACGGTGAACTGGTGGCCCAGGCGTTCCTCCAGCTGTTGCTCGACCTGCAGGCTTCGGCGGCGGCCGGGGTGTCGATTGCCGGCGTGGAGGGGCGCTACGGGATTCCCCTGTCGGGGGAGACGGCCGATCCGGCGTTCTGGCTTCCCGCTGCTGCGGAGCGCCACACCTCCGGTGATACCGCTCGCATGGCCCAGCGCCTGCTCGACGATTTCCGCAAGTCCGCCCTCGGCAGCATCGCCCTGGAGCTGCCGGCATGAGCCCGGCCCGCACGCGTCCACCGCTGCCGGAGGAGACCTTCACCCATGGCTTCGGGGAAGGGGAGGGGGAACTGGTCACCCTCACCTACCCCAAACCGCTGCCGATGCGGTTGGACCGCTGGCTGGTCAGCCAGCGCAGTGAACAGAGCCGCGCCCGGATTCAGAAGTTCATCGATGCCGGCTATGTGCGCGTCAACGGCAAGACCGGCAAGGCCAAGACCCCCTTGCGGGAGGGCGATGAGGTGCAGCTGTGGATGCCGCCACCGGAGCCGCTCCCTTACCTCAAGCCGGAGCCGATGGAGCTCGATGTGCTCTTTGAGGACGAGCACCTGATCGTGATCAACAAGCCCGCCGGGCTCACGGTGCATCCGGCGCCGGGCAACAAGGACGGCACCCTTGTGAACGGTTTGCTGCACCACTGCCCGGATCTGCCGGGCATCAGCGGCAAGTTGCGCCCGGGCATCGTCCATCGCCTCGACAAGGACACCACCGGTTGCATCGTCATCGCCAAATCCCAGGAGGCCCTGGTGCGGCTGCAGGTGCAGATCCAGAAACGGATTGCCTCCCGGGA
>JBGKDR010000434.1:0-1289 GCA_042954225.1 Parasynechococcus sp. | reverse complement strand
AACGATCACCACAGCAACGACGGTGACCACCTGAGGCAACCGGCGCAGCCGGCTGGGCGACGTCACCACGGTCACCATCACGCCGAGAGCAATGAGTGCGATAGCGACACCAGAACGCAAGGGCAGGCTCAGATGAACCTGCAGCCAGCCGGCGCCTGCGACGACTCCATGCTGCAGCCAGAGCACAGGGTGTCGCATCAACCAGACCCAGAGCCCTGTTGTGACGAACAGGGCACCCAGTCCCTGTTGCAACCGTTGCCGGGCCCGTGGGCGCAGCTTCAATTGCCAGGCTGACAGGACCGATCGACGCAGCAGTCGTTCACTGACAACGGAACAGAGCACTGCAACCTGCATCAGCAGAAGCAGCACAAGCAGCTGGCGAACGCCCTCAAAGCGGCCGAGAGCAAAGCTCAGATCGGCACCGAGCACGGGGTCCTGGATCTTGGAGTCCGGAATGACCAACGCCAGGGACCAGACCGACCAGGCCCGCGCACTGATCCAAACCAGAGCAATGCACGAGACCCACCACAACCAGGGCCTTAACCGCCGCAGGCTGAGGGCCAACACTGCCATGACGAGCAATCCGGGGGCCAGATGCCACGGCAGATTGCCTCCCTGCCAGCTCTGGATGGACAACAGCACCAGCCCGACCGTCGTCGCAACGAGCCCCAGTGAGCTGACGGCGAGAACAAGGCTGAATCGCCAACCCTTGACGGCAATGGAGGTTGTTTCTGGTTCCGACCCGTCGTCGAGATTGAGTGACGACAGCCTCCACCGCTGCGCCAGCCACAGGATGACCACGGCCATTCCAGCGGAGATGACCTGGAGAAGCCATTGCGTCAGCAGGACGCTCTGCCAGTCGAACTGCTCGAACCAGAGCCATTCGATCGTCATGTGAGCCATCACGACGATCAATGGCACCAGCAGAAGCAGCAGACGGTTCATCCGAGTCCTGCCAAGGCAAGGAAGCGTTTGCCGTCCAGGGTTTCCTCCTCGATCAACGCCTCCACCAACCGGTCCATCACCTCCCGATGCTCACTCAGAAGCGCGATGGCGGTGTCGAGTGATTCGCGAGCCAGCGCCTGCACCTGTTGATCGATCTCCCGCCCGGTGGCCTGGGCATAGCCGGGACTGCGATTGAGCCAGTCGCGGCCAAGGAAAACATCCTGATCACCGCCTTCAAGAGCAACGGGGCCCAGGGATGAGAAGCCGAATCGGGTCACCATCTCCCGGGCGAGTTGCGAGACCATCTGCAGATCGCCGGACGCTCCCTGGGTCACTTCCTGAGC
>JBGKDR010000433.1:0-2310 GCA_042954225.1 Parasynechococcus sp. | reverse complement strand
ACCTTGAATTCTGCTGTTGGATTATCGCCGAACAGCTCCTCCTTGCTCTCCTCCGTTTCAAAGGTGAGTTTCTTACCACTGCCTTCATCATCGGAGATGGTAATGGTATCCAGCGTCTCGTCTCCCTTCATCAGGGAAACGTCCATGCCGTAGTACTTCTTGTAGCCTTTGAGCTTTAGAAAGAAATCCATAAACAACGATGGGTGAGGGTTGAGGGCCAACAGCCCATGGCGTCAGTCGAGACAAAAGAGGTGACGGACGACACCAAAAACGATTTAGCCATCTCAAGCTTCAGCAGCAGGAACGCTTTATTTTGTGTTCAGAATCAAGCAACAAAAAAATCGCAAGGCTCAGCATGGCTTCCATTTCAAAGCCCCCAGCTGTCATGAACCTCGTCGATCTCCAAGAGAACAGGCTTTGATCAATCAAACGCTTAGCGCTTGCGCAAAAAACCGTCACGGATGCCACTGATTAGGCCAATCCAATCAAAGATTAATCACACAATGCCGCAAAGCGGTTGCGCAACCACACTGAACACATTTTTTTTAAAACGGAGAGGGTGGGATTCGAACCCACGAGGGTGTGACCCCTACACGATTTCGAGTCGTGCGCAATCAACCGGACTCTGCCACCTCTCCACACGCCAAGACTGGCGTTGGCCCACTCTAGAGGGCAGCCTTCCGCGTGGAAAACAGACCCGGGGTGATGGTTGCGACCCAGGGCGATACGTTGACGATTCCCCTTAATCGCTGGAGCTGGCGTTTGGACGGTTGAAAGCCAAGCCAGATCCCCTCTGGCGATGACTGTCGTGCAGCAGAGGATTCAAAATCCCAGAGAGCCTGTTGACGTGGAAACAGCCACCACTGGCGCGAACCGACCTCCAGGCGCAGAGATCCCCCTCGCGGGCCAAGCGCAGACAACTGCAAGCCATCGCTGACCACCCGTTGTCCCGGCAAGAGACCACCTGAATCGTGATGCACGTGATGCGCCAGGGACTGCCAGCATGAGTGCGTATCACCCAGGGAATGATCCAGCAAAACCACCCAATCCAAACGGTTATGGCCGTGGAAGCTGGCCAGGCGTCGAGCCATCCGACAGCTCTCTGCATCCGACCCACGACTCACCATCACGGCCCGGCCCTGATGGCGGGCGAGAACCCAATGACGTCCATGACGATGGACCGCCACCACACCACTGCGGAGCTGTTGGGTCAGCTGAAGGGTGACGCCGAGGAGCAGCAGAGGCAGCGCCCAGCCCCTCCAGCGACGCCGCCCTGAAGGCCAGAGCCAAGGCAGCAAACCAAGGCTGACCATGACCACGACAGCCAGCGGTGGGTGTCCAGTCAGAACCTGTGCCCCAGGCCAGTGGCTGATCCAGTGCACGAAGGAGACCAGCAGCTGGGCTAATTGCTGGAGGGGCCAGCAAAGAACCACAAACGCAGGGTCAGGGACGACCAGAGCCGCACCAGCCAGAACCATCGCCCCCAAGGTGAGCGGAGTCAGCAACGGCGCAGCCAGCACATTGGCGAGCAGGGCATAGGCCGGGGCTGAACCGAAATGCAGAAGCTGCAGCGGGAGTGTCCAGACCATCGCCGCAAGCGGAACAGCCAGGGCTGGGGCCAACCAAACCAGCCAGGACGGCAGGACGGATCCGATGCGTTCACTCCAGCCCGGGGCCGTGATCAGCAATCCAGCCGTCGCAGCGGCACTGAACTGAAACCCGATGGCACTGGCCCAGGTCGGTTGAACCAGCAACATCACCACCAGGGTGGCGATCAGCAAGCCCAGGCCATGGCTGCGATGATCCCGGTCCCGAATCAGCAGCGCGGTCCCGGCCATCAGCGCAGCACGCACGACGGAAGGCTGCGCACCGGCCATCAACACAAAGCCAACCAGGGTCAGGGCCGCCATCACCAACCTGGCCACACGGCCGGCACAACGGCCGATGGACAAGGTCGCGCCCAGCAGAACGGAGAGATGGAAACCCGACGCAGCAAGCGCATGGGAGAGGCCTGCCACACGAAAACTCTCACGAAGTCCCTGAGGAATGGTGACCTGGGCTCCACCCAACACCAGAGCTGCCAACACAGACCCGGGCTCTGAACCCGCGGTCTCGGTGAGGCGTTGCGCCACGCGACGTCGCGCATCGGCCAAGGGAGTGCTTGGTTGGTGCAACACCTGGATGGAACGGACGCGCAGTTGCGTCCAACAGCCCAGTCGGGCGAGACGTTCAGCAGCCCCTGGAAGTCGAGGATGCACCCCTGGAGATGGCCGTCTGAGGGTGCCCTCAACCGCGACGCGCCAGGCTTGC
>JBGKDR010000432.1:0-1615 GCA_042954225.1 Parasynechococcus sp. | reverse complement strand
TCCAACCAGAAGCTCATCGCCACCGCTTTTGCCCTCGACAGGCTGGGGCCGGACTTTCGCCTGAAGACCCAGCTGCTGCGGCACGGTGATGGGTCGCTCGAGATGGTGGGTGAAGGCGA
The DNA here is from genome assembly GCA_042954225.1 of Parasynechococcus sp. Lineage (GTDB taxonomy): Bacteria > Cyanobacteriota > Cyanobacteriia > PCC-6307 > Cyanobiaceae > Parasynechococcus. The sequence goes on along the minus strand of JBGKDR010000432.1, from coordinate 1,496 downwards.
CCCGGACCTGACGGTGTCTGAAATCCAGCGGTTTGCCATGGTCGCCCTGGGACAGGGGGGATCCCGAACGCCATCGACGTTGAACCCGGGTGGACAGATCAAGTTGCTCGTCAGGGAAGAACCACGGCGCAATTGGTGGCCCAGTGACTGGGATCCCATCGATCGCAGCTATGCCTACGGCGCACCGATCACCCGTCTGGCCCTGACCAGCAATGCGTTGCACATGGCCGTGATGGATCCTGCGGCACGCCTGCAGACGGTGTTGGATTCCGCGGCTCGACGCCAGGGTGGTTCCCTGCAAACCGTTGTTGTCCCTCCGGCTGCGGTTTCTGTTGCCGAAGGCTCGCGTCCGGCGAATCAGACCGTGGTCCTCCACAGCGAGAGCTCCGCACCCATGCATGCGCTGCTGAGCCTCGCCAATACCGAGAGCCACAACTTCACCGCTGAGGTGTTGCTTCGGGAAGCAGCCGATGACTGGGATGTCCAACGCGCCTCCTATGCGGCGACCCGTTGGATGCAGAGCCAGGGCATCCCAATGGCCGGCCTGCGCATTCGTGATGGCAGTGGCCTGTCCCGCGGCAATCGCCTCACCAGCAGAACCCTCAGCGCTCTGCTGCTGCGGATGGCGCAGCACCCCTTGGCGCCCTACTACCAGGCATCGATGGCCATTGCCGGAGAGCGCGGAACCCTGCGCCGCTTGTACCGGGGCACCTCCCTGCAAGGACGCTTCCGCGGCAAAACGGGCACGCTCTCGGGAGTCAGGACGATCTCGGGGACCCTGGACACAAGCGATGGTCCGTTGTTCGTCAGCATGCTGTCCAACGGCTCCTATGCCCCCAACGGCACCATGGGCGAAGTGTTGAGGGCCGCCCAGCGGTTCAGCCGGTGCTCTTCATTGAGCGGAGTCGAGATGCAGCCCGGCGTGCCCGGTTGATCGGCACCGTCTTGTCGTCCGTCTCAGGGCGGATGGACTCGTCCTGGCTGCGGATGGATTGGATCTTGACCAGCTCCTGCCGACCGGCCATGACGACCTGCGCCATCTCCTTGAGACGAACTTCCAGCTCGCCGAGGGTCTGTTCGGCGTAACGGTTGGCACCGTCCTGAACACTCACAGCCTCCTGGCGGCTGCGCTGAATCAGCGCCTCACATTGTTGTTGGGTCTGTTGCCTGAACTGCAACGCATCGTTGTGCAGACGTTCGGCTTCATCACGGGCTTCCTTCTGCAGGCGCAGACCCTCACGGCGGATCGTGTCCAGGTCCTGGAGGGATTGCTGACGGGCTGCTTCGTGCTGGTCCATGTGCTGCTTTTTGCGTTCAACAGCCTCCTGATCCAGCTGTTGGCGACGCTGCAGACCTTCCTGCTCAAGCTGTTGCCGGCGTGCGGCGTATTGCTGCTCGAGTTTGGCCAGCTTCCCCTGGACCTCCTGCTCCAGGGTCGCGCCCTGCTGACGGGTGGTCTGCAGCAATTGCTCGCATTGCTGGCGAGTCTGTTCCCG
>JBGKDR010000431.1:0-1827 GCA_042954225.1 Parasynechococcus sp. | reverse complement strand
ACCCGGGGCCGTCACCGTTGTTAACGACAAACCGGGCGTCAGTGCGAGAGCAGCCTTGGTCAAGCCCGTAGGATGCGTCGTCCCGTCTTCACGGATATGTCCCAGGAAGCGATCCTCGAAAAAGTCCGTTCGATCGTGGCGGAGCAGCTCAGCGTCGACGCCGGCGAGGTCAAGCCGGAGTCCAACTTCCAGAACGATCTGGGCGCTGACTCCCTCGACACCGTTGAACTGGTGATGGCCCTGGAAGAGGCCTTCGACATCGAAATCCCCGATGAGGCCGCTGAGGGCATCACCACCGTCGGTGACGCCGTCAAGTACATCGAAGACAAGCAGGCCTGAGGATCGGCATGGTTGAGGGTCTTCAACGCGTCGTGGTCACCGGCCTCGGCGCGGTGACACCGATTGGCAACACCGTTTCCGCCTACTGGGACGGCCTCGCCTCGGGCCGCAATGGCGTCGCCGGCATCACCTTGTTTGATGCCTCAGCCCACGCCTGTCGCTTCGCGGCTGAGGTGAAGGATTTCGATCCCACCGGTTTCCTTGAAGCCAAGGAGGCCAAGCGCTGGGATCGGTTCTGCAAGTTCGGTGTGGTCGCCGCCAAACAGGCTGTGGCCGATGCCGGCCTCGCGATCACCGAGGCCAATGCCGATCGCATCGGCGTCAGCATCGGCTCCGGCGTGGGTGGCCTGCTCACGATGGAGACCCAGGCCCATGTGCTGGACGGCAAAGGTCCGGGGCGGGTGAGCCCGTTCACGGTGCCGATGATGATCCCCAACATGGCCACCGGCCTCGCGGCAATCGCCCTTGGCGCCAAAGGCCCCAGCTCCGCTGTCGCCACGGCCTGTGCCGCCGGCTCCAACGCCATCGGCGACGCCTTCCGGCTGCTGCAGCTCGGCAAGGCCGACGTGATGGTCTGCGGTGGTGCCGAATCCGCGATCACACCCCTGGGTGTGGCCGGCTTCGCCAGCGCCAAGGCCCTCTCCTTCCGCAACGACGATCCGGCAACAGCCAGCCGCCCGTTCGACAAAGAACGCGACGGCTTCGTGATCGGTGAAGGATCCGGCGTGCTGGTGCTGGAAACCCTCGCCCACGCTGAGGCCCGTGGCGCCACGATCCTGGCCGAGGTGGTCGGCTACGGCACCACCTGTGATGCCCACCACATCACCGCCCCCACCCCCGGCGGCGTGGGCGGAGCAGCCGCCATCCGCCTGGCCCTCGAGGACGGCGCCATCAGCGCCGACAGCGTTGACTACGTCAATGCCCACGGCACCAGCACCCCCGCCAACGACAAGAACGAAACCTCAGCGATCAAATCCGCTCTGGGATCGCGGGCTCTCGAGATTCCGGTGAGCTCCACCAAATCGATGACCGGCCACCTGCTGGGTGGATCCGGTGGCATCGAAGCCGTGGCCTGTGTTCTGGCACTCCAGAACGGCGTGGTGCCCCCCACCATCAACCACAGCACTCCGGATCCCGATTGTGATCTGGACGTCGTTCCGAACACGGCCCGTGAGCACACACTGGGAACCGTGCTCTCCAACTCCTTCGGCTTCGGCGGCCACAACGTCTGCCTCGCCTTCCGTCGCATGGGCTGACGCAGGGCGTCACCCTCTCCCACGAGAGGGCTGACCCCGTTGCTTCAGACTGTCGACATTTCCGTACCGCTTTTCACTCCCACGCCATGGTCGCCGCGCCCGCATCCATCGACACGCTCTGCGTCAACAGCATCCGCATGCTGGCCGTTGACGCCATCAACAAATCCAAGAGCGGCCACCCCGGCCTGCCGATGGGCTGCGCCCCGATGGGCTACGCGCTGTGGGACAAGTT
>JBGKDR010000430.1:0-4759 GCA_042954225.1 Parasynechococcus sp. | reverse complement strand
ACGACATGACCTTTGAAACGCTTGTGCATTTGTGTTGTGTACCTCTGCAGCCTTTCGGTTGTAGTCATGCCGAGCTTCTTTGTTCTCAGCTATGTCAACAGGCTTGGGTGGTAGAGGTAACTCCACGATAGGGACAAACTTACCTACCTGTTGACCTCGTTCTAGAAGTGTCTCAGCGACACCAACAATGAACGGGTTCAACGTGTAGCCAACCTTCTGAATCTTGTTCAGAAAATCGATTGGTGTTTCTCCCTGTATAGATTTGGGGTCACCCCGTCGAACCATGTCGTACCCGCGCATGACTTCGTTTAGGAGGTATCCGCCCTGCCTTTCGTTAGTCCAGTCGTTTGGTTCGATCAGCATCGGCCAAGCCAACGGACTGAACAGCTCAGCAGTAGCCATCACTTCTTCCTTAATCGATAAGAAATGCGTGCTGGGAATGATGTAGTTCTGACGCTTGCGTCCCTCCTGCCGCATCTCACGGGTAAACCACCCGCTTGATTCGATGATGCAGTCGATCAACCAGCCACCCAGCTTGGATCTGTTAACAGCACCCCAAGGCACCCAACGCGGAACGTCGTAACGATTCATCAAAGTTTTGATGACCTTGACTTTTTGATGAGTGCCGATGGACCTGTGAAAGTAGTTGTCCTTAAGGGTGTGTAGGAGACCAGGCACCTTGCGTTCGTAGTGCCGCATCATGCACTCGTTCTCTAATGCCGTACCAACTGCTTCAGCAACTCGTGTGGCGAAGTTGGTATTTGGTTTACTACCAAACACCTTGTCAACGGTGACCTTGAGAGCGATGGCCGCGGCAGCTTCGGGCTCAATGTCGGACAGGTACTGCTGGATTTCAGCAAAGCAACGTCCAGAGTGTCCTTTCTTTATTCGTTCAAGAGCAGTCTCCTGAATACGTCCGACCACAAGAGGCAGAAGCCGCTCAATAGAAGCCACGCCATACACAGTTGCAGACGCATACTCTTTGTCTTCTAGTTTTCTTTGGTTGTCGTGTAGTTGCTTGAGTCCTTGCCGTATTTGCTCGCGCTCAAGCTCCACTTGCTCGTGGATCTCTGCCTTTGTTGCCAATAAGAATGCGCGTTAGATCCGGTGTTTAGATCTGTACCGGAGTGGATTGGTGAGTGTGAAAGAAAGGTCAGGCGTCTCAACCTGACCAATCCACATGCGTATTTTAGACGCTCAGGAACCTGAAACTAGCGCGTCTACCAATTCCGCCACATCCGCTGGCGCGCCGCCGAAGCGACCGTCAAAACATACGCCATCACGTCCGCTGGAGTCCCCTGCAGGCTGATCAGCTCCATCCAGTTCAGGGGCCGGCCGTCTAGACGGTCTCATTTGTGCTTGGCAGGATGAGTGAACCCCATTAAGAGACCGAGATGGTTGTGGTCGCGGCTGCGTCTCAGGAGATTCTCAAGCCGCACCTGGCCATCGAAGGCGGCCACCGCCTGCAGGGTGAATTGCGCGTCAGCGGAGCCAAGAATTCAGCGTTGGTTCTGATGACAGCGGCACTGCTCACCCCGGAACCGGTGGAGCTTTGCAACGTCCCAGCCCTGACTGATATCGCCGGGATGTGTTCGATCCTGGAATCCCTGGGGATGTGCGTGAGCCGCCACCAGGACCGGATCACACTCACCGCCAACGCTCTCAACGGCTCGGAACCTCCCTATGAGCTGGTGAACAGCCTTCGGGCCAGCTTTTTCAGCATCGGCCCTCTGCTCGGCCGCCTCGGCCATGCGCGGGTCCCTCTTCCAGGCGGATGCCGGATCGGTGCTCGCCCCGTCGTGGAACACATCAGAGGGCTGAAGGCCCTGGGGGCCGTGGTCGATGTCCGTCACGGCGTTGTCACAGCGTCGATTCCAGGACAACGCACCCGCTTGAAAGGGGCACCGATTGTTCTGGATTGCCCGAGCGTCGGCGCAACCGAAACAATTCTGATGGCAGCGGTGCTTGCTGACGGAATTTCCACCATTGAAAACGCAGCACAGGAACCGGAAATCCAGGACCTCGCTGCCCTGCTCAATCGCATGGGCGCCAAGATCCGCGGTGCCGGTGGGCCCTTGATCACCATTGAGGGTGTGGCCTCACTGCATGGCTGTCGGAATTACCCCGTGATCCCCGATCGGATCGAAGCGGGCACATTTCTGATGGCTGCGGCGATCACGCGCTCCAACCTGCGGGTCGCCCCGGTGATCCCTGAGCACCTCAGTGCGGTGCTGCAAAAGCTTCGTGACTGCGGCTGCACCCTAGAGATCGAAGGCGATGGCATCACCATCACCCCAGGGGAGATCAAGGCCGTCGACATCACCACCCAGCCTTTTCCAGGCTTTCCCACGGATCTGCAGGCGCCGTTTATGGCCTTGATGGCCACAGCGAAGGGCACGAGTGTGATCAGCGAGAAGATCTACGAGAACCGCATGCAACACGTCGGAGAACTCCAACGCATGGGCGCATCCATTCGCCTGGAAGGCAGCACGGCCATTGTCGAAGGGGTCTTCGGACTCAGCGGCGCACCTGTTACCGGCAGCGACCTCAGAGCCTCTGCAGCAATGGTGCTGGCTGGCCTTGCTGCCAAGGGCACCACTCAGGTGTCAGGCCTGAAGCACCTTGATCGGGGTTACGACCACATCGAGTCCAAACTCACGCACTGTGGAGCCCGGATCAACCGTCACAACGGCTGAGGAACGGGACCACCAGTCCATAGAATCGGTTTGCGGGAGCCTGGCGGAATTGGTAGACGCAGCTGACTCAAAATCAGCCGGCCACTGGTCTTGGGGGTTCAAGTCCCCCGGCTCCCATCCCTCCGCAGTTATGGGAACCTACGCGCGGTTCCCGCTCACCCTGAGCAAAGGTCGCGGCTGTTGGGTGCAAGACGACAACGGTCGTCGCTATCTCGACGCTGTCGCTGGCATCGCCACCTGCACCCTTGGGCACAGTGATCCAGCTCTGAGGAGAGCCCTTCACAGACAGCTGCGGCGCCTGCAGCATGTCTCGAACCTCTATCGAATTCCCGAGCAGGAAGAACTGGCCCATTGGCTGAGCACCAACAGCTGTGCCAGCAGCGTGTTCTTCTGCAATTCAGGTGCAGAGGCGAACGAAGCGGCGATCAAACTGGCTCGCAAACACGGTCATCTGCGACGACACATCGCACGGCCGGTCATTCTCACGGCCGCCTCCAGTTTCCACGGCCGCACCTTGGCCGCTGTCACGGCCACCGGTCAGCCCAAATATCACCAGGGGTTTGAACCGTTGGTTGATGGCTTCGACTACTTCCCCTACAACGATCTGGAGGCATTCGAAGCTCTGCTGGAGCGCCATGAGGCCAACGGACCCTCGGTTGCCGCTGTTCTGATCGAACCACTCCAGGGCGAGGGAGGAGTCAATCCCGGGGATCGGACCTTTTTCCAACGGGTGCGTGAACTCTGCGATGCACGCAACATCCTGTTGATCCTCGATGAAGTTCAGGTGGGGATGGGGCGAAGTGGTCGCCTCTGGGGCTATGAGCAGCTTGGAATTGAGCCGGACGCGTTCACTCTGGCCAAGGGTCTCGGGGGAGGGCACGTCATCGGTGCCCTGCTGGTGAAGGACCATGCGGATGTCTTCGAACCGGGTGATCACGCCAGCACCTTCGGTGGCAACCCCTTCGCCTGCCGGGCCGGACTCACCGTGGCCCGCGAACTGGAACGTCGCAAGATCCTGGACAACGTCAATGCCCGAGGGGATCAACTCCGCCAAGGCCTTGAGCAGCTTGTCGAGCGGTACCCAAACCTGTTGAGAGAAGTGCGGGGGTGGGGTCTGCTGCAAGGCGTTGTGCTGCAAGACAGCTCAACGGTCACAGCCGCCCAGCTGGCCGCCAAGGCACTGGATCACAACCTCCTCGTCGTTGCCGCAGGTCCGTCTGTACTGCGCATGGTCCCTCCACTGGTGATCAACCCCCGTGAGGTCCGTGAACTGTTGAAACGCCTCGACGCGACTCTCTCCACCTGCTGAGTCGGAGATGGCCAGCCATGACCTGGATGACCTGTTGCCGCGCTTCGACCAGCGGGGCATGGATCTGGGACTGGAACGCATGCAGCGGGCGATGCACGAACTCGCGCTCCCCAGCCGCCCACGTCCTGCCATTCAGGTGGCTGGCACGAACGGCAAAGGCTCCATCTGCAGTTTCATCGGTGCGGCCCTGCAGGGGACAAGGTTCAACGTTGGCATCACCACCTCACCACATCTGATCAGTTGGTGCGAACGAATCCGCGTCAATGCCGACCTGATCGAGCTGCCCTGTCTGCGTCAACGGCTCATTGATCAGGCGGACCTGCATCGGCGCCATCGACTGACGCCGTTCGAACAGTTGTTGATGGCGGCCTTCAGCCATTTCGAGCAGGCCGACGTTGACCTCCTCGTCCTGGAGGTCGGCCTCGGGGGCCGTTTGGATGCAACCACGGCCTATCCCACGCGTCCGGTGATCGCCTTCGGGAACATCGGTCTTGACCACCGGGAACACCTCGGCCCCACCCTGGAGGCTATTGCCCAGGAAAAGGCGGCTGTGATCAGCAACGGTGCCACTGTGATCAGCGCCGCTCAACACCCTGCGGTGGCAGCGATTCTCGAAACCAGATGCCGGGAACAGCACGCTCAGCTCCACTGGGTGGCGCCGCTGCCCAGTCATTGGACACTGGGGCTGGCTGGAGGCTGGCAGCGCAGCAATGCAGCGGTGGCCCTTGGTGCACTGCAGGCCCTGAAGCCACTC
>JBGKDR010000429.1:0-1912 GCA_042954225.1 Parasynechococcus sp. | reverse complement strand
GGCGGCCCCGACCATGCCTGGTTCGGCTCCTATGCCCCGTATCCGAACGGAGAGATCGTGGTGGTGGCCTTTGCCCAGAACACGCCGGGCGGCGGTTCAGTGCATGCTTTGCCGATGGCCAAGGCCGTGCTGGAAACCTGGAACCGGACGCGGCTCGGTCAGGCTGCCGTCAGTGCATCAACCTTGTCGAGCACCCCGCGGTAATAGCTGCGCAACTGATCGGTGGCTCCGGCCCAGCCCCAGCGCTCCGCTTCTGAACGTGCAGCGGTGCGCAGAGCTTTGCGCTCGAGGTCGTTGCCCAGCAGTCTCCGGGTGGCTTCGATCAGGCTGGCGGCCCCGCCGTCGCTGCCATCGGGTTCATAGAGGCAGCCGTTGACCCCGTCCGTGATGATGTCGGGGATGCCACCACGGTTGGCGCCCACCACGGGGCAGCCGGCGGCCATGGCTTCGAGCAGCACCAAACCGAGCGTTTCGGTGCTCGATGGGAACAGGAAGGCATCGCCACTGGCGTAGGCGCTGGCCAGTTCCTCTCCGGCGAGATAGCCCACGAAGGTGGTGGCGGTGCCTGCGAAGTGCTTTTCAAGCTGCTGGCGGTGGGGGCCATCGCCAACCAGGGCGAGGCGGGCATCTGGAAGAGCTTCGAGCACTGGTTTGATCCGCTCGATCTGCTTTTCCGCTGACAGGCGACCGACATACAGCAGCAGTGCGCCGCGGTCATCGTGGTCTCCCAGGAGGCGCTCGCGCATGGCGGAGGAGCGCAGCTCAGGGCGGAACAGCTCGGTGTCCACGCCGCGCTGCCAGAGGTCGGTGTGCTGGATGCCCTTGTCGCTTAGCTCCTGCACCATCGCCGTTGAGGTGCAGAGGTTGAGCAAGGCCTGGTTGTGAGCGGCCTTCAGCAGTTCCCACAGCAACGGCTCCAGCATGCCCATGCCGTAGTGCTCGAGGTATTTGGGCAGATGGGTGTGATAACTCGCGATCAGGGGGATGTCCTTGCTTTTGGCCAGCCAGATGCCACCAAGCCCGAGCACAGCTGGATTCACCACATGGATGAGGTCCGGTTGGAAGGCATCAATCGCGTCCGACACCGCTGGGCGTGGCAGGGCCAGCTTCAGCTCGGGGTAGAGCGGCAGAGGCATTGCCGGCACGCCGATGAGCCGGGCACCCATGTACTCATCCGGACAGCCTTCCGGACAGAACACGACCACCTCATCACCGGCTTCGACCAGATGCCGCACCGTTTTGGTGAGACGGGTGACGATGCCATCGACCTTGGGAAGGAAGGTCTCGGTGAAGAAGGCGATTTTCAACGGTGGTCTCTGATTCAGGAGGCGGTTCCGATCGCTTCAGCTTGAGTTTTGGTCCAGGCTGAGGTGCAGAGGATGCGGTTGCGGTCGCAACGGTCCGCGTAGCGGGTGGCGATCTCAACGACTTCCTTCAACAGACCGTCATCGAGGGTGGTGGGGTTGAGGCCCAGCTCCAGGAAGCAACGGTTGTCCACGATCAGATCGTTTTCGACCGCCTCGTTGCGTGGGTTGGGCAGGTTGTTCACCTTCGCCCCGGTCAGGGCAGCCACCTTCTTGGCCAGTTCACCCACCTGATGGCTCTCGGTCATCTGGTTGAAGATCTTCACCCGTTCGCCTTTCTCCGGGGGGTTGTCCAGGGCCAGCTGGACGCATTTCACCGAGTCACGGATGTGGATGAAGGCGCGGGTCTGGCCACCGGTGCCATGCACGGTGAGGGGGTAGCCGATGGCGGCCTGCATCAGGAAACGGTTCAGGACCGTCCCGTAGTCGCCGTCGTAATCGAAGCGGTTGGTGAGCCGTGGATCCCGATCGGTGGCGTCGGTGTTCGTGCCCCAGACGATCCCCTGGTGGAGATCGGTGATGCGGACGTTGTCGTTCTTGTTGTAGTA
>JBGKDR010000428.1:0-2531 GCA_042954225.1 Parasynechococcus sp. | reverse complement strand
CGCAGCAGGAGGGCTGGAAATTCCCGACGCTCAACTTCACGCAGGGCTTTGAGCACCCGTTTGCGCGTGCCGCCTGCAATCGGTCCCTCCAGCACGATCCGCGCCATGCGTCGTCGTGATTTTCGGCGCCAAGGCCAGACCATGTCTCACATCGGGATGCAAGCGGATCTTAAAAAGGGCCCAGCCCCTGAATCGCATGTCACCTCAACTCCTGTGGATGCTGATGGTGCTGCCATTCGCGCTCTGGGGAACAGCCATGACCGCGATGGCGCCATTGATCACGACGGGTGGCCCCTGGCTCGTGGCGGCCCTGCGTCTCCTACCCGCCGGTGTCGCGTTGCTTGCCTGGGTGCGCTTCACCGGACGCTCGATGGTGATCGATCGTCGTGATCTCGGTTGGTTCGTTCTCTTCACACTGGTCGATGCCGTGTTGTTCCAGGCCCTGCTGGCCTTGGGCCTCGCTGGGACCGGGGCTGGACTGGGGTCGGTGTTGATCGATTCCCAGCCGTTGCTGGTGGCCCTGTTGGCCCGTGCCCTGTTCGCTGAGTCGATCAATCCGATCGGCTGGCTTGGCCTCGGGCTCGGCTTGGCGGGGATCCTCTGTTTGGGGGTTCCTGGAGAACTTCTCGGTCACTGGTGGCTTCTGCGAGACAGTCCAGCCATGGCTGTTGGTTTTCAGCCCGGCGAGGGATGGATGCTGCTGGCGGCCCTAGCGATGGCCGTTGGAACCGTTCTGATTCGTTATGCCGCTCGGCACAGCGATCCTGTGGCCACAACGGGGTGGCACATGCTGATCGGAGGCTTGCCGCTTCTGGCAGGTTCCGTGCTGCAAAGGGGCGTTGAACTCCCTCCATGGCCCGTCGCTGATTGGGCAAGGATGGGATTTGCCAGTCTGTTTGGCAGCGCCCTTGCCTACGGCTTGTTTTTCTGGTTCGCGAACCGTCGTGACCTCACCAGCTTCAGCAGCCTTGGCTTTATGACGCCCGTCTTCGCTTTGGCGACGGGAGGCTGGTTCCTCGGTGAACGGTTGTCCAGCCTTCAGTGGATCGGAGTTGCCCTCGTTTTGGTGTCCGTGATCTGTGTGAGTCAGCGTCGTCGGTTCTGGGAGCGGACGTCGGTCAGGGAAGCCCTGGTATGACCCCAATGACGCAGGACGCGTTGCAGCTGGTTCTGATCAGCACGCCGATTGGGGCCCTGGGCAGTGGTCGCGGAGGGGGGGTGGAGCTCACCCTCCGCTCACTGGTTCAGGGACTTGCCGGCCGTGGCCATCGTTTGACAGTTGTTGCCGGCCAAGGTTCCACTCTTGCTCCTTTGGATCTGGCGATCGATGTGCTGGAGGTGCCCGGCTGTGATCAGCCGAGCTGGCAGCACAGTGCAGACGATGCCGACATCGTTATCCCCGCCGACGGGATGCTCCCGCGACTGCTTCGACGTGCCCATGACCATGCGCTGCAGATCGGTGCGGATGCACTGCTGAATTTCGGCTACGACTGGTTGCCTCTGTGGATGACTCCGTTCCTGTCCGTGCCGGTGTTTCATCTGATCAGCATGGGCAAAGAGTCCGCTGTGATGGGCCATGAAATCGAGGCCCTCGGATCCTGGGATCAGCGTCGGCTCGCATTCCACACCGCGCGTCAGGCTGCCGACTTCAACCTGCCCATGGCGCCACGGGTTGTCGGGAACGGATTCGATCTGACGCGTTACCGATTCAGCGCTGAGCGTTCTGGTCCCCTGGGCTGGGCCGGACGCATCGCACCTGAAAAGGGTCTTGAGGATGCGGCAGCCGCTGCTGCGGCATTGGGGGATCGACTGCTGGTGTGGGGCCTGCGTGAGGATCCGGACTACGCCGCCGCTGTCGAGGCGAGTGTTCCCTCTGGAACCATCGACTGGCGTGGCTTCGTCTCCACGGCTGAGCTGCAACGCCAGCTTGGTGCCTGCCGAGCTTTGATCAACACCCCGAAATGGAATGAGGCCTATGGCAATGTTGTTGTGGAGGCACTGGCCTGTGGAGTGCCGGTCGTGGCCTATGACCGCGGCGGGCCTGGGGAGTTGATTCAGTCAGGCCGAACCGGTTGGTTGGTGCCGCCCGATGACGTCGAGGCCTTGACGGCAGCGCTGGCACGGATCGATCAACTCGAGCGTCGTGATTGCCGTGAATGGGTTGAAACCCATGCGTCCTGCCAGGTCTTTGCTGAACGGGTCGAGCGTTGGATTCGGGATGGCCTGGTGGCTGGAGATGCCAGCATCCCCCTCAGCTTTTGAGTCAGCAGGAATTGGAGAAGCTGTCCTGCCGCAGCCGGCAACGGGTCCTGGCTCTGGTGCTGGGTCTTGGTGTGCTGATCGCCCTCTGGAGGCTCGGATCCACCGGTTTGGTGGATGAGACCCCGCCATTGTTTGCTGCAGCAGGTCGTGCCATGGCCGAGACCGGCGACTGGCTGACGCCCCGGGTGAATGGCCTGCCGCGTTACGACAAGCCTCCGCTGATTTATTGGCTGATGGGACTTGGGTTCGCCATTCCCTTCCAGGGGGCC
>JBGKDR010000427.1:0-2234 GCA_042954225.1 Parasynechococcus sp. | reverse complement strand
TGCGACCCACGCACAGCGACGGCCCGCAACGCGCTCACGATTGCCCCCCAGGCGGCATTGGTGTTGAAGCCCGTCATTCGCCTCGGGCTGAAGCGTTGGATGACACGCATCCGACCGATTGATGCCGTCCCCTGGGGGCCGGATGATCCTCAGGAGGACGAAGTGGGACTGGCCAGGCTCACCATGGACACGCACATGGCTGGGATGGCCTTTCCCCGGGACTATCTGTTCCACTTTCGGCGCAGTGTGACGGAGACAAGCCATCAATTCGAGCGCCAGTGGCTTCACTTCAGCCGACTGACCTGGCTGCATGACGGCCAGGGCAAAACCCAATGGCTGATCAAGAATTCCGTGCATACGGCCCGTGTTGCCGTGGTGCTGAAACATTTCCCGCGGGCGCGATTCATCCTCCTGCGCCGGGAACCGCTGGATGCGGTTCGTTCTCTGGTGCAGGTCAAACAGCGACTGGCTGGATTGGTGGGGCTGCAGCCATCGCCGTCCCTGCAGCAGCAGGTTGAGGAGACGGCGGCCGCCCATGCTGAATTGCTGGAGCGTTTCGAAGCCTCCCGCTCACAGATTCCTGCAGGACAGCTGTTGGAGCTGGACTACACCGATCTGGTGGATCAGCCGCTGAAGAGTGTGCGTCGGATTTACGACGCATTCCAACTGTCCAGCTGGGCTGAGGCAGAGGCTCCTCTGCGTGCTCGGATCAACCAGGCGCGTCACTACCGCCCCGACCCTGTACGGCTTCCGCCGGAGGCGGAGCAGCACCTGCGGAGCTGCATGGGCCAGTCATGACGGATGCCAGTCCACGCCGCCAGCGCTTGCATGAGCTGTTGCTGGCCTTGATCGCAAGGGAAGAGGACCTTCCCCTGATCGATGCGGAGAGACCGGCTCTGGATGGGGGAACAGCCCCCGGTCGCTGGCTGGATCAGAACCGACGCACCCTGCAGCGCTATCAGGCGTTGGTGCGCACAGCGGTCACGCTGGATGCCCTGGTGGACGCAGAGGTGAATCCACAGGATTTCGGCTCTGGCTGATGGCTGCAAACCTGGCAATCTGGGGCATCTTCCCGCCTCGGCATGGCTTCGCTCGGATTGTCCTCACTGAAGTCCTGGCTGGGTCGTGGCGGCCAGAGCGGATCCTGGCGACCTCCTGAGGCGAGCTGGAGCCATCCGTTCGGGCTGGGGTGGCAGTCGCCCTATGCGGTGCGCTACGCCAGCAATCTCGACGACGGTCCCAATCACGGCATGCCGTTGGGCGGGTTCGGGGCTGGATGCTTCGGCAGAGCGCCCGATGGCCACGTCAACCTTTGGCACCTCGATGGGGGTGAGCACTGGTTTGGCGTCCTGCCGGATTGTCAGTTCTCCTTGTTCGAACGTCAGGGGGACACCACCCGGGCCCATGCCCTGGCCGTCAAACCAAGCGTCGATGCCTCGCGCCCCGAGTCCGGTGAACCGCTCTCAGCCTGGCAGTGGTACCCAGCCAGTACTTCGGACCAAAGCACGGGCACCTACGCCGCCCGCTACCCCCTCAGTTGGACCCATTACGAGGGTGTCTATGCCGCCGACGTGCGCTGCGAGGCGTTCAGTCCGATCCTTCCGGGGGATTACCAGCGCACCAGTTACCCGGTGGCGGTGTTCGTCTGGACCCTGCACAACCCCACCGACCAACCCCTTGATCTGTCGCTGCTGCTGAGCTGGCGCAACACCACCGGTTGGTTCACCAACACCGACGCCTCCGCTGAGGTGCACTTCCGCGACGACGGCAGCCCTGAGCACAACTATGTCCCTGCCATCGCTCGCACCGAGGGGCAACGCAATCGCTGCGTCGATGAGGGCAGGCTCCGCGGCATCCTTCTCGAAGGCGACCGCTCAACGCCCATTGCCGAGGGTGAGGGCCAGTGGTGCATCGCCACAGAGGATCAACCCGGCGTCAGCATCCAGCGCTGCAGCCGCTGGAATCCAGCCGGGGATGGCAGCGAACTCTGGAGCAGCTTCTCGGCGGACGGCACTATCCCCGACAGCGATAACGACCGGCGCAGTGGCCATGAGGATCACCTCAGCGCGGCCTTGTCCGCGCAATGCCAGCTTGAGCCGGGCCAGACGCTGACGATCCCTGTGGCGATCAGTTGGGATCTGCCGGTGACGGCGTTTGCCAGTGGCAGCCAGGCGATGCGGCGTTACACCGACTTCTTCGGCGTGGAGGGGCGCCATGCCACCGCCATCGCCGCC
>JBGKDR010000426.1:0-3035 GCA_042954225.1 Parasynechococcus sp. | reverse complement strand
GGCCCCAACCGGGCAGGCCACGTTGATCGCCAGCGTGTTCACTCCGACCGCGGACTGGTGCCAGCTGCCGGAAGAGCCCTACCAACAGCGCAAGCAACAGCGGCTGCTGGAGATTCAGGGGGAACTGAACCGCTGGCTTGGACTCCAGGACTCCGACTGGCTGCATCTGGAGCTGGCAACCCCGCGGGGTTTCGCCGGCTGGACCGGACGTCCCGACGGGATCGTCGGTGGTCTGGGACAGCACCCGGCGCGCTTCGGGCCCTTCGGACTGTCCACCCGAACCCCACTGGATGGGTTCTGGTTGTGCGGCGACAGCCTCCACCCAGGGGAAGGCACAGCAGGGGTGACCCTCTCCGCTTTGAACGCCTGCCGACAATTGATGGAGCAACGGGGAAGGAACCTGATCGTGGCCTGATCAACCCGGCTCACCCCCCGGGCTGATCAGCGCTGCTGAGGAAGGCAGGGCGGAGATTCTGTGTGCGGGACAGTTCCAGACTGAGCTGATCCCAGTTCTGTTGCATCACAGCGTCCTCAAGCTGTTCCAGGCTCCATCGGTAAGCCGCCAAACCCCGAAGCACGGCATCGCGATTTCCCGAGGCCATGGCCACTCCCAGATCGGGATTCCCCCCGCCGACCCGGGAGGTGTCGGCAAACCCGCTGGAGGCCAGAGTCATGGCGAGCTGACGGATCTCCGGATCGCGCTCGTCACCGGCGGCCCTGAGCAGCGCAGCGCTCACGAGCACCGGCACGTGCGAAATCATCGCCACTGCCTGATCATGCTGAGGCGCCGTGGCGACCGCCCAAACACTGCCCAGCGCTTCAGCCAGCTCCTGAATCAAGCGAAGCGCGTCTGGATCGGTCTGCCGGTCAGGGGTCGCAATCCAGGGACGTCCCCGGAACAATCCGGTCTGACCGGCCTCCACCCCGGCCTGAGCCGTTCCCGCCATCGGGTGACTGGCGACGAATCGCGGATGCAGCGTCCTCCAAAGGTCCAGGACGGGAGCTTTCACGGAGCCGACGTCCGTGACCACTGCGCTGGATGGCAGAGCCTTGAGCAGAGCTGGATCAGGCTCCAGCAGACGCGCCATCGGCAGAGCCAGGATCACGAGATCGCAGTCGACGAGACAAGCCGGATCGGTACTGACCTGCTGGGCGAGCCCTCTGACAAGGGCGCGCTCAGCGGTGACCTCCCGGTGGACGAGCCCCTGCACCTGCCAACCCAGCGCCTGAAGATCCAGACCGAGGGATCCACCGATCAGGCCAAGTCCAACGATTCCGACACGCCGCTGATCGGCCATGACTCAACACGGTTCTGGCGGCCATGTTGATCGATGGATTGCGATGAACCCTCTGAATCCGGAAGGCTGCTTAGGGTTCACCGATGCTTGAAGCGCAGGCCCACCAGCAACTCAAGACCCTGCTGCAGCGGGACGGTGGCGCCTGGCCGCATCAACTCACCCTGAGCCGCCTGATCGGCAGAAGCCTGCGGCGTCAGGACAAAACCCTGATCCGGCTCAGTCCAGACAGCAGGGATTGCTGGTGGCTCGGGCTGCTCGTGCCGCTGTGCCTGCAGTCCAGCCGCTGCGTTCTGGTGCTGAATCGACGACAGCGCGAACGGCTGCTTCAAGTGGAGTTACCCAAACTGCGCAATCAGGGGGTCCCTCTGGCCTGCTGGGACGGGCTCACTCCACCAACGGGAGATCAACTCTGGCTGCTGGACAGCAGCGGCCTGATCGAGGCCCAGCGCAAGGGCTGGCTCGAGGGCCGGCAACTGCTGATCCCCGATGTCGACCAGCTCAGTCAGCAACTGCGCCGCAGCCTGACCATCCGCATCGATGCACAGGACTGGGAACGCCTGCGCCGGGCCCATCCCCAGGCCGATCGACTGCTCCTGGATCTTCACGAACGCTTGAGCAGGCGGCTGTTCCGCGATGCGACCCACAGCAATGCACGCATGCGGATGGAGGGTGCTGACCTGCAGGCCCTGAAGGACCTGCTGCAGCTGCTGCAACCCTCACCGAGTCCATGGGGAGACTTGTTGACCACCACGTCAGACGGGTGGGTCAGCTGGGCCGTGCTCGACCACAACCTCCTGCAATGGAGCTGGCGCGTCGCTCCCCTGGAGCCGTTGGAGCAACTGCCGGGACTGCTGCGCGATCACCCATGCCTACTGCTCAGTTGCATTGGCCAGACAGCCCAGCTCGATCAGGAGCTCCGGGACGCCGACTTCGAGCCCGATGTGATCGCCGATCTTGGCGAGACGGCCTTCCAGGAACCGATCCCGATCTACGCCCCACGGCGGCAACCACTTCCAAACACGGAGATCTACGCCGATCACCTGTTGGATCACAGTCGGCGTCTGATCCTGGGGCAACGGGGCTTGACGGTGATTCTTCTCGATGACCCCCAGCTGCGGCTTGGACTCACCAGCGCCCTGGCTGCCGAGTTCGGCTGCAGAGTCACCGAGGAGGCCACGGCACCGGAAGCCAACGGTGTCATCAGTGCCCGTTGGAGCTGGTGGTTGACGCATCAACATCAGCTGCCACAGCCCGAGCAGCTGATTGTGGGCCTTCTGCCGATCGCCAGCCTCACGTCTCCCCTCACCGCTGCACGGGTGGAGCGGTTGAAACGCAAGGGCGACGATTGGTTCCGCAACCTTCTGCTGCCTGAAGCCCTGAGCCTGCTTCCAGCGGCCATCTCCCCACTCCGGCAGAACGGTGGTCGGCTGGCGATTCTCGATGGCCGTCTGCGTGGACGTCGCTGGGGAGATCAGGTGCTCACAGCCCTGGAACCCTGGGTTCCCCTCAACAGACTGCTGCCCGAATGATCGAGGTCCCTACTCTGGAAGACCAGATGTCATGGGGATGGGAGAAGCACGTCGACGCGCCGCACAGGGATTGCCACCGCGTCAGGTGAAGTCCGCCAAGCCGAAGGACACCTCACCCAGGATCGTGCCCTGGATCCCTCTCACCCAAAACCAGACACGCCAGTTCATGGCCGTCACCACCCGTGGCGCCTGGATCGGAATCGGCAGC
>JBGKDR010000425.1:0-1349 GCA_042954225.1 Parasynechococcus sp. | reverse complement strand
GTGCAGCATCTGCGGGATCTGCTCGATGCCGGCGAGGCACCCACCGGTGACCCCATTCGAACCGATCACCACTGCTTCGGATGCACAGCGGGAGCGGGGTCAAGCTGTGGTGGTGCTTTGCAACGCTGATCTCACAGGCTGAACTTGATCGGGCAGAGTGAGGACAACAACGGAGTCGGCTTGAGACAAGTTGCGATTGTGCTCGGCGCAGTATCGGCAGCATCTGTGATCCTCTTTTCGGGCGTTGCAGCCAAAGACCATGGCGCTCAACCGAAGCAGGCGATGTTCAAAACCAAAGCCGAAGCGGAGGCTGCTGCCCCAGATTTCGGATGCACAGGGGCCCATCCAATGGGTGACATGTGGATGGTTTGCGAACAGCACAACCATCACAAGACCCACTGAGGCGATCTGAGATGAGCGACGGTGGTCATTGCGGCAGCAAGCCCAAGCCGATTGCCATCGGGGTGGCGCCCCTCGGCACCATCTCGATCGGCATCGTTCCCATGGGGGTGATCTGCATCGGGGTCGTTCCGATGGGTGTCGTCTCGATCGGCGTGGTCGCCATGGGCGTGATCAATGCCGCGATCGTCGGTATGGGTCTCGTTGCCGTTGGGGTCAACACCATGGGGGTGATCACCGCAGGGCCGATGAGCATGGGTCTGATCCAAATCCGCTCCACCACCAACCCTCGCTACCTGGCCTATCCCTCAAGAGAAGCGGCAGAGCAGGAAGCCAAAAAACTCGGCTGCGAAGGCGTTCACCGCATGGGCGACAGCTACTGGATGCCCTGCAACGAGCATCCACAGTGACGCCATGTCCCAGAAGACTCGTCAGTCCTGGCATTGCGGGCAAATCGCCCGGACATTGAGACTGGATTCGATCAGCTGAAATCCAAAACTGTCCGCTGCTTTCGCACCAGCCGCCACAACCGGCTCGCTTTCAAATTCCTCTGTCCGTCCACAGCGAATGCAGACCACATGGTGATGGTCACGGTGGTCGGCCACAGCCAGCTCGAAGCGCCGACCACCCTCGGTGAGCTCAAGCTCCTGCAGAAACCCCATATCAGCCAGCAAGCGCAGGGTGCGGTAGACCGTCGCCAGGGAGACCTTTAGTTCAAGCTGGGCCAGCTGCTGATGCACCTCCTCAGCGCTGAGATGGCAGCCGGATCCACGGCGCTCAAACAAGGCGAGCACACGCTTTCGCTGGGGGGTCAGGCGACGGCCATCCTGATGGAGTCCCTGCTGCAAGGACTCATCGTCATGCACAGACGCTGAGGAGAGCGACACCAGAGGTTGCCGAACTGTTCTCAACAGTAATCACTAATGAGAGCGGAGGTGATACGGTCCGCA
>JBGKDR010000424.1:0-3587 GCA_042954225.1 Parasynechococcus sp. | reverse complement strand
CGATCGGCCCCCAGAAACTGTCATTGGTCAGGATCAGGCTGCGCGCCATGGGTCGGTTCCGCTCCAGCCAGCGCAGGCCGGTCATCCAGCTTCCGAAGTCATAGCCCTCATTGCGGCGGATCAGGATGGCCTGGCAGACCGACTGCAGTTGTCGCAGGGTGCGCCAGCGCCAGCGCAATCGCGGTGACGCTGAGATGAACACCACATCGCCATGCTCTTGGTAGCTGTTCAGCAGCGGAATCAGATCAGCGCGGACACGCCCCTCCGGGTCGAAATGGGCAAACAGAATCAATGGGCGCTCTGGGTTGCGGTCCCAGGGACGGCGACTCCAGCTCGTGATCAAGCGCTCTCGCACCGATCCCGTTGACACAGGCCCCGGCATCCGCGGTTGGAAACGGGTGCTGTGGGGGTGGAGCATCGGGCTCTGAAGAGGATCCCCGCTGGCGAACAGCGCTGCATGTTTTCGGCGCAGGTGACCGGATTCCAGCTGATGTCTGGCCAGGGCTTCGCCGTACTGATCCTTACCTCGACTGATGGATTCGTGATGCACGATCTCCACATCCGGCGTCACCACCACCGCTCCGCCGCCTTCACGGAGCCGGAGACAGAGGTCGACGTCGTTGAAGACAACCGCGAAGTCCTCATCAAATCCGCCGATCGCATCAAAGTCCTGAGCTCGGATCAACAGGCAGGCGGCGGTGGCTGCGATGAACTCCTCCTGCACGCCCAGGGGGGTGAGGCTGTCGATCACGGCAGGGTCGCTGAGGTGCTTTCCCGGCTCCAGAACGCAGCGGCGCTCTCCCTTGATCAGCATCACTCCTTGATGCTGCAGGCTGCCGTCGGGATAGAGCAGACGTGCCCCGACGGCCACGGTCGTCTGAACGGCGAAGGGGTGAAGCAGCGTTGACAGCACCTCGGACGAGCGCAGCTCAATGTCGTTGTTCAGCAGCAGCAGATGCGTCCCCCGGCAGTGGGGCCGCGCCAGGTTGTGCAGACGCGCGTAATTGAACGGACAGTCCAAACGCAGAACCGTGACGTCGGGTTGCTCCCTCTGCTCATCGAGCCACTGCTCCGTGGCCTCGTCGCAGCTTCCGTTGTCGATCAGCACTAATTCGTAGGGGATCGAGCCGGCACAACGACGGATCGACGCGACGCAGACCCGGGTGAGCTCCACCTTGTCCCGGAACGGAATCAGGATTGAGACGACGGTCTCCGGAGGAGGAGACCAGCGCATCTGAACGCAGCCGTGCCAGTGGGGATGGCTGTGGATGCTTCCGCCTGCAGAGAGCAGGGACTGCGCTCTGTGCTGGCAGACCCACAGGAGTTCGTTGTGCTCGGCCTCCGAGAAAGCCAGTCGATCCCGTGGTGAGCTCACGTCAGGGACGGAGGGGTTGGCCTGCTGATCACGGCTCAGCAGAACCTGTGAGCAATGCTGCATCGGTGCGCGTCGCTCGATCAACTGCAGGCTGAGATCAACCAGAAGGTTGTGCAGGCAGAGGCGCCGTTGGGGCAGCTCCAGGGCCAGCAGATGATGAAGCCTGATGCTGACCAGCCCTCCGATGGCTCCGCGGCTCAGCAACCGCCAGGGGGTCAGCGCCATCCGGAACTGCGGGTTCCCTGGGGGCTGCGACCGTTGCGTGCTCCACTGCAGTGATTCGTCGCTGCTGATCAGGCCTGCGTCGGCATGGCGGAGACCGGCCGCGGCGATCACGTGGGCGGCGGGCGGAGCCAGTTGGTCACTGTGGTGGCAAAAGCACACCAATGGATTGCCCTCCAGCCGCTTCAGCTGATCCCAGATGCTGTCCAGGCCATCGAGGCGGCCATGGATGCACTGCTGCCACCCTGGTTCTGGCTTCAGCTTGTGTGCTCTTTCCCCGTCGCCGGAGTGGACAACCACCAGCACGAGAGGTGTTGGGGGCTTGCTGACTTGCTCCTGGGGGACTGGAGGCTCGACCAGCGGTTGGTAACGGTCGAGGTCCTTGCCGAGAGGACGCCCTGTGCGAAATCGCCGCCAGCCATGGCTTGCCAGATGCTCGAGGGCGCTGAGCCGATGCTGTTCCAGTTCACGTCTGGCGGCGGGCCGCAGACCATCGAGGTAGGCGGAGAGATGCACCGGTGGCAGATCGGCATAAAGGCTGGCCCTGCCCAGCAGAATGTCGGCCAGTCGACCACTGCTCAGCAGGTCCTGGTCTCCCCGCAGGTCGGGATGTGCTTGGTGCAGGGCTGTTGGATCGATCCCGCTGGAGGCTGGCTGCCAGGTGCCGGGACTGCGGAGCAGATCAGCGGGCAGCAGGCGGGGATCAAGGACGTCCTCGGGAAGATCATGGAAATTCGACCGTCGTCCGCTCACGCTGGTACGGCTGCGGTGAGGGCTTGGATCTGCTCATCCAGCAGTTGGCAGGCCTCGACGGGGCTCGGAGCACGCATCAGGGCCTGGCGCAGCTGGGCTGCTCCCGGAAACCCCGTGCATGTCCACCCCATGTGTTTCCTGGCGATCAGCAGACCATGGTCTCCGCGTTCTGCCACCAACAATTCAAGTTGTTCCCGTGCCAAGGCCAGGCGTTCCGCTGCACTGGGAGTGGGGGGCACCGAGCGACCGGACAGGGCCGCTTCAATCTGGCCGGTCAACCAGGGAGCGCCCATGGTTCCCCGGCCGACCATGACCCCGTCGGCACCCGTGAGCTCGAGGCAGCGCAGGGCATCGGCAGGACTGTTGATGTCTCCGTTGGCGATCACGGGAATGCTCAGAGCGTCCTTGATGGCCTTGATCGCATGCCAATCGGCCTGGCCTTTGAACCCCTGGTCTCTCGTCCTGCCATGGACGGTGAGCCATTGGGCTCCGGCCTGCTCGAGCTGCTGACACCAGGTGACGGGGTCGGCGTCACTGGCGCACCAGCCCAGGCGCGTCTTGACCGTGACCGGGATCTGGACGGCCCGACTCACCGCCTCAACGATGCGACCGGCCATATCCGGTTCTCGAATCAGCCCTGCACCACCACCTTTCTTGGCGATTTTGCGGACCGGGCAACCCATGTTGATGTCGATCGAGAAGGCGCCGGCGTCTTCGGCACGACGTGCTGCGTCGGCCATGGCGGTGGGGCGGTGGTCGAAGAGCTGAACCCCGATCGGACCGTCTTCGCGGCTGAGCTCGCTGACTTTCTGACGCCCGTGCCCCAGCTCAAGGCTGGTGGCATTGACCATCTCGGTGAAGAGGAGACTGTGGGGGGCCCATCGCCGTACCAAACGACGGAAGACCAGATCACTGACTCCGGCAAGGGGAGATTGCAGAACTTTCGATTGCAGAGTGAATCGACGTCCAGCCTTGTTGATAACAATCTCGCCGGTGTGGCTTGTCATGTTGCCGGACATCCAAAGCCCTCCTGATCCAGCCTAACCGTTGTTGGTAAAGTGCATCAATTCAGGGGGTTCACGGGTCGGTCCAGCATGAAAAACCTCTCAGCGATTCATCAATTTCTGGCTGAGAATCAATGGACGAGTCGTTTCTGGCTGGACAAGGATGTCTCTGCCTCCAATGAGGCAGGAGTGGATATTCTTTTGTTGAAGGAAGTTGCCCTGATCCGAGACTC
>JBGKDR010000423.1:0-2226 GCA_042954225.1 Parasynechococcus sp. | reverse complement strand
CCCATCAACTCCGAAGGATCGGGCCAGGGCGATGAAGTCAGGCATGCCGTTGAGCATGTCTGAAGCCGAGTAGCGCTCTCCGTAGAAACTTTCCTGCCACTGACGGACCATGCCCTGCCAGTGGTTGTTGACGATCACCACCTTCACGGGCAAGCCGTAGGCGGCGAGGGTTCCCAGTTCCTGAATGTTCATCAAGATGCTGGCGTCACCAGCGATGCAGACCACCTGACGATCGGGGCAAGCCACCTGGGCACCGATTCCAGCGGGCATGCCGAAGCCCATCGTGCCGAGACCCGCGCTGCTGATCCAGCCCCTGGGACCATTGCGCAGATATTGGGCAGCCCACATCTGATGCTGTCCGACATCGGTGGTGACGATGGCATCGGGTGCCAGATCACGAACGGCGAGCAGAACCTCCTGGGGATAGATCGCACCCTCAGACGGCGGAATGGTGAGGGGGTAACGCTCCTTCCAGGTGTGAATCCGATCCAACCAGGCCTTGGAGCGGGGTTCAACCGCTTGCTGAAGACTGAGCTGCACCAGGCGGGACAGGCTCAGGCCGACATCGCCGAGAACCGCCACCTCGGGAGTCCGGTTCTTGCCGACTTCTGCGGGGTCGATTTCGAAGTGAATGACCTTGGCCCGTGGCGCAAAGGTGTCGAGCTTGCCGGTGACCCGGTCATCGAAGCGAGCGCCGACGGCGATCAGCAGATCGCATTCCGTAACGGCGAAATTGGCATAGGCCGTGCCATGCATGCCGAGCATGCCCACGGACAGGGAATGGTTTTCATCGAAGGCACCCTTCCCCATCAATGTGGTGGTGACGGGAATCTGGTGGCGCTCGGCGATGGCCAGCAGACTCTCGTGGGCCGAGGCCGAAATCGCACCGCCGCCGACGTAGAGCAGGGGCCGGCTGGCTTCGGACATCAGGGCCAGAGCCGCCTGAATCGCTGCGTCGTCAGGGGGTTCCGGCTGACGGAAACCCGGAGGAATGACCGAGCCAGGCTCCACCGGTACGTAGTCGAACTCCTCCTGGCCAACGTCCTTGGGGATATCGATCAGGACCGGTCCCGGTCGGCCGCTGGCGGCGATCAGGAATGCCTGAGCCACGATCGAACCCAGATCAGCGGGGTCGCGCACCACCCAGGAGTGCTTCACGATCGGAAGGGTGATTCCGAAAATATCGGTCTCTTGAAAGGCATCGGTGCCAATCGCTGGCCGCGGCACCTGACCGGTGATCACCACCATCGGCACCGAATCCATCTGGGCGGTCGCGATGCCGGTGACAAGGTTGGTCGCGCCAGGACCCGACGTCCCGAAGCAGACGCCGACCTTGCCCGTGGCCCTGGCGTAGGCATCCGCGGCATGGGTCCCTGCCTGCTCGTGACGCACGAGCACATGCTTGACCCAGCCTTGACTTTCCGCGATGTGGAGCGCGTCGTAGATCGGCAGAATCGCCCCGCCGGGATACCCGAAAATGGTGTCGACGCCATGGCGACGCAGGGCATCCATCAGGGCCTCTGCACCGGTGGTCCTGCGCAGCTGACCCGATTCCTGCCCGCCGACGACCGTGGGAGCGGAAGAAAGGGTCACGGCAATTCTGTCGGAATGGACCCTCAAGGTTAGTCGCCTGAAGCCCCGTCAGCCCGTCGTTGTCGAATCATGGCCCGAAGAACCCGGGTTGGGTCGATCCATTGGCCGCGATAGCGGATGCCCCAGTGCAGATGCGGGCCGGTCGTCCGACCGGTGAGGCCGATCCGTCCGATCACCTGGCCCGTCTGGACATGCTCTCCCCGACGCATCCGCTGAGCATCCAGATGGCAATAGATGTGGTCATAGGGACCGGACCGAATCTGCACGCCCACACCACAGGAGGCGTCCTGGATGGTCTCGATCACCTGGCCAGACCACCAGGACCGAACCGGGGAATGAAGCGGGGCGGCGATATCGAGCCCGTGGTGGGGTTGAGGCTGTCCGTCAGGACCGATGCGCTGCCCGTAATGACTGGTGTAACCGAGAAACTGATCGATCGGAAACACCCCATCGGCCCACGAGCCAACGGACTCGCCGCGGGACGGTTGTCCCTCGCCCCAGGAGAGCAGGAGGATGAGCAGTGGCCCGAACGACCTAGAGCAGGCCCATCGCGTGCAGAGGGCCATGGCCACTGATCAGCTCGAGGAGGAAAGCGGAGAAACCGACCATGGCCAGGCGACCGTTCCAGACCTC
>JBGKDR010000422.1:0-1122 GCA_042954225.1 Parasynechococcus sp. | reverse complement strand
GGGTTGTAGAAGCCAAGCTCCTGGAGCGGACGGCCATCCCGGCGGGAGGTGCTGTTGCAGGCCACGAGGCGGAAGCTCGCTTCCCGCTTCTTGCCGAACCGCTTCAGGCGGAGCTTGATCATCGTGGCCTGGGAGTAAAGGAGTGTTGACGTTCCGGCAGTGGATTCACTGCCAAGGATCCACCATACCTGGCGACGTGATCAGAGATCTCCGAAGCCTTTTCTCTTCTTGACCGGACGCTGACGCCGCGGAGGGGCACCACCACCTCCTCGGGGCATGCCACCCGGCATTCCGCCGGGACCCCCCATCCCGGGCATTCCTCCAGGACCTCCCATGCCGGGAAAGCCACCCATGCCTGGGAACCCGCCCATGCCGGGCATCCCGGGCATTCCCCCTCCACGGGACATCTGCTGCATGAACCCGCGCATCTTCTGGAAATCGGCAAGAACCTTGTCGACTTCGGCGGCGGTATGACCGGAACCGGATGCAATCCGACGGCGACGGGACGGCTGAGACGCCAAGAGCTCGGGTTGATTGCGTTCGTCAACGGTCATCGAGCCGATCATCGCTTCGATGCGTTTGAGCTGCTGCTCACCCTGCTGCAGCATCCCGTCGTCGATTTTGTTCATCCCCGGGATCATCTTCATCAAGCCGCCGAGGGACCCCATCCGCTTGATCAGACGCATCTGCTGAAGGAAGTCTGAGAAATCAAACGTCGCCTCCTGCAGCTTCTTCTGCATCTGTTCGACATCGGCGAGCTCGACCTCCTTCTGGGCCTTCTCCACCAGGGTCAGCACATCCCCCATGCCGAGGATGCGGCTGGCCATCCGCTCGGGGTGAAAGGGCTGCAGTGCCTCCACCTTTTCGCCGGTACCGATGAACTTGATCGGCTGCCCGCTCACCTTGCGGATGGAGAGTGCCGCCCCGCCTCGAGAATCACCGTCCAATTTGGTGAGCACAGCTCCGGTGATTCCCACCTGTTCGTGGAAGGCACGCGTGAGCTCGGCGGCCTCCTGACCGATCATCGAATCCACGACGAGCAGCACCTCGTCCGGCTGCACCGCCGTACGGATGCGCACCATCTCCTCCATCATCTCGGTGTCGATCTGGAGGCGACCGGCG
>JBGKDR010000421.1:0-2701 GCA_042954225.1 Parasynechococcus sp. | reverse complement strand
TACAAGGATCTGAAGAAGCCCGGCACCTGCTCGGTGAACGGTTTCTTCGGCACCGAAAAGGCGATTGAGATCATCAAGAGCTGTGAGGCCCGCTACATGGCTGAAATCGATCCCAAGCTGGTGGACTGACCAAGTCGAGTCGGTTTCGATTGGTGATCGGGCGGGGGCAACCCCGCCTTTTTCATGGCTCAGCGCTGGAACATATTCACCAGGACAGCGCGGCGTGCTGAGGGCGCCTGTGGATGTCCGCAGTGTGCTCCCCGTTGGCAGGACAGCACCATGTCCCCTGCATTGGCGAAGAGAGGGATGGCCTGTTCACCCTGCAACTGACTGAATTCAAAGGGGCCAAGATTGCTGCGTCGGTTGTAACGCGCGCTCCGCCACCAGAGCCTGCGCCGTCGCTGGGAGCCAGGAACAAAGCAATAGGGACCATCATCCAGATCCTTGACATCCGAGAGATAGACGAAGGATTTGAACTTCAGCGAGCGGCCGTCACAGTGATAGCCGCGCGTATCGCGCACACCATGATTCAGATAAACGTTTCGGCATTTCACAACCAGTCGCTGAAGGCTGCTGATCCACAACAGGCGTCGGATCAGATCTTCATGGAGTGAGGAGGTGATAGTGCGTTCAAACGCCTCGGACAGTCGTTCAGGGTGAAAGATGTCGATCATTCCGGCGTCGCTGCCGCTGCGTCCATCGGGTCTGGCGACGCGGTAATTGATGACAGGCCGGTCAGCATCGCGAAAATGGTTGTACCCCTTCAGCACCCGCCGCTCAGGGAGGTTGAGATAGGTCAAGCGATCAAGACGCGCGTGCTCACCGCTCTGGATCTCCGCCAACAAGGTGTCAAGTTCAGCGCGCATCCCCTGAACGTTCTCTGGTGATGCAGCCTCCCGTAGGCAAATGATTCCGTGCCGTCGGAGGGCCCAGGCCGCACGAATCAGGGTTCGTCGGCTGTTCACCACATCGGCGAACCGGAACTCAATGGCCTGCATTTCGGCCTGACGCTTGGCGCCGGACAACAGGATTGGCTTTTCCGTGCGGATGGCTGACGGAATCAGGTGTGGGGTGACCGCCGTCATGGAACGGGCTGGCTGAGCTCAGAGGGGGAAGCTTCGCACCCCGAGCACGATCAGACATTGAGACTCTTAAGACTGTCTGAAAGCCCTGTGTTTATTGGCTTTTTGATCCCTCCGTGAATACGTTGCGATTAACAAGTCGCATGAGTCTCGTTATGGTCGGGCGAATTGTTGGTGGCCTTACGGCCGCATCGATGCTGGTGTCGGTCTGTGCGCCGGCCTTGGCCGTTCAGGATGGCGCAGCCGGCTCAAGGATTGAGCTGGATCTGTCCCGTCGCCAGATTCGCGTGTTGCGCAGCAACGGACAGGTGCTCGGGCCCTGGCCCGTTGCAATCGGCGACCCCAGCACGCCCACGCCAACGGGGGAATTCGCCATTCTCACCAAGACGGTGAATCCTGTTTACGTCTCGCACAGCTCAGGCCAGAGGAAGGAGCTGGTTGGCGCATCGAGTCCGATCGGAGATCGTTACCTGGCCTTTCATCGCAATGGACGCGGTGAATTCGGCATCCATGGGACTCCCTGGCCCCATTGGGTTCAGATTCGTGCTGCGGTCAGCCTTGGTTGTGTTCGGATGTTGAACACCCACGTCAGGCAGCTGTTTGAAGCCGTTGACGTGGGAACCACTGTTCAGATCAAGGGGTGATCAGGCTTCCGGACGGACTGTCTCGAAGATCTCTTTGAGAATCTCACCAGCCCCCTGGCCTTTCAGCGTGTTGGCCAGAGCAATGCCGATGGCTTCCGCTTCAGTGGCTGCGCCACTGGCCTGATCCCGGATCAATCGCTTGCCATCCAGGCTGGCGACCATCCCTGTGAGGATCAATTGATCGCCATCGAAACGGGTGTTCACGCCGATGGGAACCTGACATCCGCCTTCGAGTTCACGCAGGAACGCACGCTCGGCGAGGCAACGCTGGGAGGTTGGGGTGTGTTCCAGGACTTTGATCACTTCCATCACCTCGGGCTTGCCCTGGACACATTCGATGCCCAGAGCACCCTGCCCGACGGCATGCAGGGAGATGTCTCCAGGAATGAGTTGATCAATGCGATCGCCGAAGCCAAGGCGACCCAGGCCAGCAGCAGCCAGGATCAGACAGTCGTACTCCCCGCTGTCGAGTTTCTCCAGGCGGGTGATCACGTTGCCCCTCACGTCCTTGAAGATCAGATGCGGATAGTGATGACGCAACTGGGCAAGGCGGCGCAGTGAGCTGGTGCCCACGATCGACCCCTCTGGAAGTGTGTCGAGCTTGTAGGCCTTGTTCTTCTCATTGACGACCAGTGCGTCCGCCGGATCCTCGCGTTCGGTGATGCAACCGAGCATCAGGCCCTCCGGGAGATTCGTGGGCAGGTCTTTCAGTGAGTGGACGGCGATATCAGCACGGCCGACCAGCATCTGGGCTTCCAGCTCTTTGGTGAAGAGTCCTTTGTCCCCGATTTTGGCAAGAGCAACATCGAGAATTTTGTCCCCTTGTGTTGCCATGGCCTCGACCGTGATGGTCAGACCGGGGTGAGCTTTCTCAAGTTCTGCTTTGACCCAGTTGGTTTGAACCATGGCCAGCTGGCTGCGTCGGGATGCGATGCGCAGTTCGGTGAGGGCCATGGAAAGGGCGAATCAGCCGCC
>JBGKDR010000420.1:0-13672 GCA_042954225.1 Parasynechococcus sp. | reverse complement strand
ACCGGGGTGGTGATGCGTGTCTGCAGGGCCAGCTCCCGGAGGCTGATCCCCAGTTCGTCACGGCGTTGGCGGATCTGGAGCCCGACCTGGATGGCCTGATCCTCGGCACTGTCCTGGCCCTGTGCTGCTGTGCTCGTGGCCCGCGGCCGTCGCCAGAACCGATTCAAGGTCAGGCGCATGGCCTTGCGTTGAGCAGCGGCTGCCATTCTTCCTGCCTCAGCCTCCGCCAGGATCCTTCTGGGAGGTTATCGAGGCTGATCCCGGCCAGCCCAACACGTTGCAGGTCGATGACACGGTGCCCCAGTCCCGCTGCAATGCGACGGATCTGCCGGTTTCGCCCCTCCTTCAGCTGAATGCTCAGCAGGCTGCGCTGCTTCGTCCGCTCCAGCAGTTCAACCCGGGCGGGTCTGGTGAGGCTGCCGTCGAGTTGGATCCCATGGCGCCATTGCTGCAGGGCCTGTGGAGAGGGATGGCCGTCCACCCAGACCCGGTAGCTCTTCTCATGGTCAAAGCGTGGATGGGTCAAGCGCAGGGTGAGAGCCCCCTGGTCCGTGAGCAGGAGTGCACCGCGGCTGTCGGCATCGAGACGCCCGATGGGGTGCAAGCCCCGGCGTTCGCTGTGTGGCAGCAGATCAAGCACGGTCGGGCGACCCTGTGGATCGTGGCAGGTGCTGATCACACCGACTGGCTTGTTGATCAGCAGAACCCTCGCTTTGCTCCCCGTTGGCAGGGGCTGGCCATCCACCCGGATCAGGTTGTGTTCCGGATCGGCCTGATCGCCGAGGTTGGCCCGCTGGCCATCCACCGTGACGCGACCTGCTTTCAGGAGCTCTTCTGCCCGGCGACGTGAACAGACTCCCGCCGCCGACATCAGCTTCTGCAGCCGTTCGCGTGTCATTCCGACAACACCCTTGGCAGGGTGAGTTCCATTGAGGTGCCTCCCTCGGGATGGTTGCGCGCCTCCACGCGGCCACCGTGGTTCACGGCAATCTGTTGCACAATCGCCAGACCGAGTCCGCTGCCACTGCGAGCCGACCTGGCCCGCGATGGGTCCCCCCGGTAAAACCGCTGGAACATGTTGTCGAGATCCATGTCGCTGAGCCCGGGCCCGTGATCCCGGATGCTGAGTTGCCACCACCCACCACTGGGGTTGATCTGGACATCCACAGAGGATCCCTGTGGGGAGTAGCGCAGGGCGTTGTCGAGAAGATTCAGGACCGCTCGATGCAGGCGGGGTCGGTCCCCGACCATCGGTCCTGCTTCGGAATGGTTCAGTTCCAGTGCCACATCGCGAGCCTCGGCGAGTGGACGAATGCTGTTCCAGGCACTTTCGACGAGCTCTTCGAGCGTGAGTGCTGAATATCCATCACTCGCCAGAGGCAAGGTGTTTTGCAGGCGGGAGAGTTCCAGTAGATCCTCAACCAGGAGCTGCAAGCGGCGAAGCTCCCGTTGCAGCCTCTGGACGAGAACCATGTCGTCCTGCTGGCCGTCGACCGCCATCTCCAGGCGTTCACTCACCAACATCAGTGCGGTCAGTGGCGTTCTCAGCTCATGGGCGACGTCGCTGACCCAGCGCTCCTGCTCCTGTTGCTGGGCTTCAAGGGACTGACGGTTCTGCAGCAGGATCAGAATCCATTCCTCTGAACCCGGCAGCACCACCCCCTCCAGTTGGGACCCGTTGAGGTCCCATTCGCAGCGTTGTTGTCGCTGGGAATAGCGGGTGGTCATGATCGCTTCATTGAGCGGAGCCACCGACAGCACGTCTTCGAGGGCCATGCCCCGAACCAGACGGTTCCTGGAGATCTGCAGCAGCCGTTCGGCACGGCTGTTGAGGTAAGCGATGCTCAGGTCAGGCGAAAGAATCATCCAGCCCTGGGTTGCGGCATCAATCCAGGCCAGGAGTTGCGGTGCCGTCAGTCCTCGCTCCTGACGCTGGGCTTCGAACAGTGTTTCCTCCCGTTGACGCCGTTTCCAGGCGTCCCAGCGATGGGTGAGGGCTGCACCGGCCAGGAGGCCGATGACGGCCGACAGGAGTTCCACGCTCAGCCGAAGCGATAGCCGAAGCCACGCACCGTTCGGATCAATGCCGGAGACGACGGTTCCTCTTCGATCTTTTCGCGCAGCCAGCGGATGTGGACATCCACGGTTTTTGTATCGCCGACGTAGTCCGAGCCCCAGACCTTCTCCAGGAGCTGGTCGCGGCTCCAGACCCGTTTGGGGTTTCGCAGAAAC
Source organism: Parasynechococcus sp. (assembly GCA_042954225.1). Classification (GTDB taxonomy): domain Bacteria; phylum Cyanobacteriota; class Cyanobacteriia; order PCC-6307; family Cyanobiaceae; genus Parasynechococcus. The sequence goes on along the minus strand of JBGKDR010000420.1, from coordinate 11,440 downwards.
AGTTCGAGGATTTTGTATTCCTTGGGTGACAGCGTCAGATCAAGCCCATCACGGGTCACCCGGCATTCGGTGGTGAACAGGGTGAGGTTGGCGTGGGTAAGGGTCTCGTCGGAGGTCTGCTGTCCGGAAGACTGACGCGCCCGTCGCAACAGCGCACGGCAACGGGCGACCAGTTCCCTGAGCCCGAAGGGCTTGACCAGATAGTCATCGGCGCCAACCTCCAGACCCAGAACCCGATCGGTTTCGCTGTCTCTCGCGCTGATCACGAGGATTGGGGTCGTGTTGTTGGAGCGGCGAAGTTCTCGGCAAAGATCAAGGCCCCCCATGCCTGGGAGCATCAGGTCCAGGACGACGAGATCAACATCGTCGATTCCTGTCTCGAGCAAAAGCTGAAGAGCCTTGGCCCCATCTCCACAGGTGACCACCTCATAGCCCTCGGACCTCAGGGCATCACCGACGGTCTCGCGAATCGTTTCGTCGTCCTCGACCACGAGGAGCCGTCCAGTAGCGACCGCTGTGGTGATCGTGGCCAATCGGGACCTTCGGCTGATGGGTCTTATTTTGCCCACCGCAAGCCGTCCGTTTGGCTAAGGACGGGTTAAGGGAAACGGTCGAGACGGTTCAGAAAAACTCGTCGAAATTATCGAAGTCGACCGCCTTGAAGTTGCCGCTTTCCACCTGGGTCATCAGGCGCTCGAGTTGGACCCACAACGCTCCACCGGTCAGTAGCGACAGCACCAGAGCCACGAGCAGCGCCGCACCGGATGCGAAGCCAAAGATCTGCAGACAGGAGCCGATGAAAAGGGTGATGCCGATCAGTGTGCCGGCGTAGCTCATGGTGATTTCGGCATTGCCGAGTGGAAGGAGCGCCAAGCGGTCTTGCTTCCAGCCGTCCAGCTTGTTCTGAACCAGTTTCCCGAAGGTCAATCCACACAGCACGCCGACCGCAAGGCCAATTCCCGCGAGCATGTAGGGAGGCTGAGGGAAGTAGGTCAGCTGGAACAGCAATTCGTCGGTGCTGAAGTCCTCGGGCATCGACGTCAGAAGGTGTGAATGGTGCGTGACCCTAGCGGTAGGAAACCTAGGCAGCTGCCAGGGGGTTCAAGCGCTGCAACAGGCCACCGGCGAGACGCGCCGGATCCAAGCGGCGACCGACCAGAGCGAGCAATGCCTTCAGGTCGTCCACATGAAGCCGCTCATCGCGAATCAGGGTGAGCAGCAGACGACTGCGGAGATCCGAGCCATCGGCGCTGAGAAGCAAACGCAGTCCTGCCCCAGCAACGGGGAGAAGCGCCGCTGTCGGTGCGGCCTGATCCTGACCCACCACATCGAGCAGATTCTCAAGCCGGTCGGTTCTGAGGCGACCGTTCTCATCAAAGATCACTTCGAGCAGTTTCTCCCGCATTTCATGGGTGTCTCCGGCGAGGAGACGCCGTGCGACGTAGGGGTAGGCCACGGCGATGATTCTGAATTCCGGGTCCAGGCGCAGGGCCAGGCCTTCCTGACTCACCACCGCACGAATGATCAGGGCGAACCGTGCCGGCACCCTGAAGGGGTAATCGAACATCAGTTCGGAAAAGCGATCGGTGATCGCTTTGAAGTTGAAGGACCCGACGGAGTCACCGAGGCTGCCGCCGAGAACGTCCTCAAGCGCGGGAGTGATCAAGGAGAGGTCAGCGGTCGGGCTAAGGAAGCCAAGGTCCTGGAAATCCTGGGCTAGAGCATCAAAATCACGGTTGATCAGGTGAACGACTGCCCCGGTGAGGATCAGTCGATCCCTGTCGCTGATTGAATCCATCATTCCGAAGTCGACGTAGCCGACACGCCCCAGGTCACCACTGCGACCTTCGAGGGCGAAGAGGTTGCCCGGATGTGGATCTGCGTGGAAATAGCCGAATTCGAGCAGCTGCTGCAGTCCACAGATCACGCCGGTTCGGATCAGGGCGGCGGGGTCGAGGTTCAGCGCCTCTAGCTCGGCGCTGTCGCGCATTTTGGCCCCCTGGATCCAGGTGGTGGTCAACACCCGCTTCGAACTGAGCATGCGTTCGACCCGAGGAACCACAACGGCAGGGTTGTCTGCAAACAGCGCGGCAAAGCGTTCCGCGTTTCGGGCTTCCTGTTCGTAATCGATCTCCTCGAACAGGCTCCGCCCGAATTCATCGATGATTTCTCCGAGTCCGAATCCCAGGTTCAGCGGCAGCAGTGGAGCGCTGAGGACGCCAAGCATGCGGATCAGCACCAGATCCCGACGCAGGATGAAATCCAGTCCAGGTCGTTGAATCTTGACCGCCACCCAGGCGTTGCCTTCGAGGCGTGCCTTGTAGACCTGACCGAGACTGGCCGCGGCGATCGGTGCCGTCGGGAACTCCTCGAACAGTTCGTGGGCCGGGGCTCCGAATTCCGTTTCGATCCGCTGCAGTGCAACGGCATGGGGGAAGGCCGGAAGGTCGTCCTGAAGGCGGGTCAGCTCATCCAGCCAGTCGCGGCGCACCAGATCCGGGCGGGTTGACAACGCCTGCCCCACCTTGATGAAGCAGGGACCCAGGTTGGTCAGGGTCGTGAGAATCCGACGCGCGAGCTTCTGCTGAACCTCTGGATTGGGGCTGCCACCCCGCACAACCAGTACCAGCACCAGGCCAATCAGGCTCCAGAGCACCTGAATCAGCCTCGGTAGAGCGATCCAGGGCCTCAACAGCAACCAGACCAGATCCCGCCCGGGGCTGTAGCGCATCGTCAAGAAGATGTCAGTTCCAGACTCTAGGGAGAACTGCGGGACGCCATGACCCTGCTCTCCGTCCTGACGCAACGGCTGGGTCGGTCGTTTTTTCTGCCCGCCCACGGACGGGGCCGCGCCCTACCCGCTGAGTTCAGGCGCTTGTTGAAGGGGCGTGCCGGGCTTTGGGATCTGCCGGAATTGCCCCAGATCGGCGGCCCTTTGGAATCTGAGGGGGCTGTGGCTGACAGCCAGAGGGAGTCCGCCGCAACGATGGGTGTCGAGCGGGCCTGGTACGGCGTCAACGGTGCAACGGGGCTGTTGCAGGCGGCATTGTTGGCGCTGGTGAGCCCAGGCCAGGCGGTGCTGATGCCGCGCAATGTTCACCGCAGTCTGATTCAGGCCTGTGTGCTGGGGGACATCACCCCGGTGCTGTTCGATGTCCCCTTCCTGGCGGATCGTGGCCAGGCGGCGCCCCCCGATCGGGGTTGGCTGGATGCGGTGGTCCAGTCGGCGGTCGCCTCAGGACAGTCCATCGCTGCAGCCGTGCTGTTGCATCCCACTTATCAGGGCTATGCCACGGATCCAGGTCCGCTGATCGCGCTGCTGCATCAGCAGGGCTGGCCTGTGCTGGTGGATGAGGCCCATGGCAGTCACTTCGCAGCGGGTGTTGATCCCCAGTTGCCGCCATCGGCGCTTCATGGTGGGGCCGATCTGGTGATCCATTCCCTCCAGAAATCAGCGGCGGGTTTGGCGCAGACGGCCGTTCTCTGGTGCCAGGGCCAGCGTGTGGACCCGGACCGCGTCGATCGCGCTTTGGGCTGGATTCAGACGACCAGTCCCAGTGCGCTGTTGCTGGCGTCCTGCGAAGCCGCTTTGACGGACTGGCGATCCAACCGCGGGCGTGATCGGTTGTTGCATCGTTTGCTTGAGGCCAGATCCCTGGCTGCGCGACTCCGGCAGAGCGGTCTGCCCTTGCTGGTCACCCAGGATCCGCTGCGTCTGGTGCTGCATACGGCGGCGCGGGGGATCACTGGCCTGGAGGCCGACGACTGGTTGATGCCCCGTGGCTGGCTGGCTGAGCTGCCCGAGCCAGCCACGCTGACGTTCTGTCTGGGTTTCAGCCGCCATCGCGGGTTGGCTCGAGCCTTCGCGGCGATGTGGACGCGGTTGCTCGCCGCCCACCCTGGACGGGATCCCTTACCTGCCTTTGAACCACCGCCACTGCCAAGGGTGGCGACCCCTGAACTCTCTCTGACGCGCGCTTGGCGTGCCCCCAGCGTGATCACGTCCCTCGACGATGCGTTGGGTGGCATCAGTGCCGATCTGCTCTGCCCTTACCCACCGGGCATTCCCCTGCTGGTTCCAGGAGAACGCTTGGATCGGCAGCGATTGGCCTGGCTGCAACGTCAACGGGGGTTCTGGGGTGAGCAACTCCCCAACCACGTGCGGCTGGTGGCGAACAGCGGTTGAATGCGGGCAGCCGAGGGGGCAAGGGTTGATGGGCGTGCTGCTGCTACTGCTTCTTTGGTTGGGTGCTGACGTTGCACTGGCCAGTCCGTCTGCCGAGGAGTTCCAGATCGAGCAGACCGCCGATGTTGTGCTGAGCGTTCCCCCTGATCTCCCAGCGGTGCAGGCCCGTGTTCGTGGGGCCGCCAGTTGGTATGGGCCCGGGTTCTATGGGCGACGCACCGCCAGCGGTGATGTGTTTGGCCCTGACACGCTGACTGCTGCGCATCGGACGCTCCCCTTTGGCACTCGGGTCCGTGTGACCAATCTTGAAAACGGCAAGACCGTGGTGGTCCGCATCAATGACCGTGGCCCGTTCCGGCGTCATCGCGTGATCGACCTGGCCCATGGTGCGGCGACCGTGTTGCAGATGAAGCAGGCCGGCGAGGTGCCCGTTGCAATGGAAATCCTCGGTGATTAAGAGGCTGTTTGCTGATGGTGCCCCTGGCCCCAGTTGGGGGATGAGCACGGGCTAATTAATCACTCAGTCGGGGGATTTGATCCCAAGGAAAACCAGCGATGTTGGGTTTACGGAAGACATCAAGCGGTTGGCTTTTCAGTCAATTCTCACTCAACTCTCTGCCAACGGATAGGACGTCTCCGCCATCATTTTTTATCTTGAAGTCACAATGACGAAGCCACTTTAAAAAAATTGTCGGGAAGCCTGATGCCTGGAGACGAGGCTGAAAGCAATACAAAACCCGCAAGGGGAAAGCAGGGGGTGTTGATTGTCGCTATCCATCTCCCGACAAAACCTCACACCGTTCGCCCTGCCGCACTGGTGGGGCTTGTGCTGTGAACCCAGATCAGATCGTGTTGCGATCGACGCCATCAACGGGAGTGTGTTTCGATCGGCGTTTAGTCCCTGCTCCAACGATCGACGCAGCCCGCCTTTTCCGATTGCCGCTTGGCAAGCCTGTAGTCCTTGGTTTGCTGGGCCAGTGCTTCGCTGGCCAGCTCACCGCGCACGGTGTCGCCCTGCGTGGCCACGATCTGTCTGTTGATCGCCATCTCACGGCCAAGTTTGCTCATGACACCCGTGATGATGTGACATTCATCAAACTCGGCTCTGCTGGGAGATGGATTGCTCAGCAAGGCAGCTCCGGCAATCGCAGCGCACAACCATTTCATTTTTTGGAATCCGTCTGCTTCGATTGATTCTGCAAGGTCGCCAGTTGAGTGAGTCGTCTCTTTGCAGTGATCCCCCGAATGGGTGATGGAATGTTGTGCTGATCGGGCGATGGTGTTGATGTCAGATCAATGATCTCTTTCACTCTCTCTCAGCTGTTCCGATGAAAGGATTTTCCCTTGGCAGTGTTGGCATTGTGGCCACGATGACCATCATTCCGGCCCTTTTGCTCCTGATGACACCAACCCAAGACGATGCGATTGCCTTCAGCGTTGACGCGGGTCTCATTGGTCAAGATCAGTCGCCGCCAGCGCATCCCGTCCACTCCGAACATGGCCGCTCCCAGAACACGCGCAACAGTCCAGTCGGTGATCGGAAGACAATGCCGCCCTGGTCGTTGATGCGTTCATAGCGCTTGCCCTGCTGCTCCACGCGAAAGCTGTAGGTGATCCCGTCACGAAAAACATTGACATTCCCCTGGCGCTGGCTGAAACCGCAGCGTTTCAGTGACGTCGGGTTCTTTCCTGTCTGCTGGGTGAAACACCAAACCTGGGCGCTGTCGGCCTGTGCGGATGGCATCAGGGTGCCGATGGCGATGGCAACAGCGGTGATGCCGGTTCGGATCATGACCAGTGCCCGTAACGGTGCCTCGGCTTGTCGTACCACGGCCGGTGCTCACGAAGGCGGTTGATACGCTGAGATTTCAGGTCCTCTGGGACCTCTACCGGACAATGGTGATCGGCGAGGCTGCTGCCACGACCTCAAGAGATCGACTGAGGCGGGCTGCTCTGCTCAGGTCGCGCGTCATCAGCGGTCTGGCGGCCGGTGGTTTCGGCCTTGTTGTGGTTGGTCTTGGCGGCTGGTGGTTCACCGTGGCGGTCGGTGTGATCGTGCACCTGGGCTTGCTGGAGTTCTTCCGCATGGCCCAGTTCAAGGGCATGCGCCCCGCCACAAAGACCACCCTGGTGGCCTGTCAGCTGTTGCTGTTGTCAACGCAATGGGCTGTCCACGGGGGATTGCCTGCGGTTCTGTCTGCTGCCGTGCTGCCGTTGGCAGGGGCATCAATCTGCGGCTGGTTGCTGCTTCAGCCCCTGACCGGGTCCATCGCGGATATCGCCGCCTCGATTTTTGGGCTGTTTTATCTGGGCTTTCTGCCCAGTCACTGGCTGCAACTTCGCAATCTCGATGCTCCTGCGTTGGCGCCATCGTTAAGTGCGCTTTCTCCGGAGTGGTCCTGGGTGACCAGCGGCCTGGCTATCACCCTGTCGGGCTGTCTGATGATCGTCGCCAGCGACATCGGCTCCTGGGCGGTTGGCCGGCAGTTCGGTCGCCGTCCTCTGTCGCCGATCTCTCCAGGAAAGACATTGGAAGGAGCCCTGGGCGGACTGCTGGCATCGATGTTGGTTGGTGGGCTGAGTGCGCTGCTTCTGGGTTGGCCTGGATGGGGAATCCCAGGTCTCCTATTGGGCGCTTTGGTGGCTCTGATCGCCCTGGTTGGTGATCTGACGGAATCGATGATGAAGCGGGATGCCGGCGTCAAGGATTCCGGAGACGTCTTGCCCGGGCACGGGGGGATTCTCGATCGGATTGACAGCTACCTCTTCACACCAGCGGTTCTGTATTACCTCGTGGCTCTTTTGCTTCCTTTGTTCAGCTCGCCTTGAGCTGCCTCAGTCCGGAGTGACCTGGGCATGGCCTGCGAGAACAAGTCGGCCCGCGGAGAGGGTGGCCTGCTCGATGCAGATGTTGTCGTCCATCGGTAAAGGTGTCGCGGTCTCCACGTGACCGACGGGATGCAGCATCACGGTGCCCTCGGAGGCGGTGATGTTGAAGCGACGTTGAAGGGGGGAGGCTGTTCCAGAGACGGGCGCCTCCAGTTCGAGCGCATCGCCCAGGATCCTGAACGCACCCAGCGGGGTGACTCCCATCAGCTGTTCCGCCAGCCAGTCCCCAAGCCAGTTCCAGGGCGATGCCAGCAGGGCTTTGTTCAGCGCGCTTCCTTGAAAGGTCACCGATCCGGTGACCCGAAAGGGATGTTGCAGGGCCAGTGCCCGATCGGGTTTCAGCACGTTGAGGTCCACGGCAATGGCCTCGCTGTTGATCTCGACGTGCTGCAGCGGCAGGCCTTGGAAGAGCACGTCGCGTGCCGTCAGATTGACCCCGGCCAGGCGGCCCCGCAGCAGGCCGAAGCCTGATCCGCGAAGCTCCAGGTCCAGATCGCCGATTCGGTCGCAGCGGCTTTTCAGCCAGAGCGTCAAGCCGCTGGAGATCAGGCGCAGCAGCGGGTCACTCATGGCTGAAGAAACGCCTCACAACGTCGCGCCACATCATCGGGGCGATCCAGATGGGGAAGATGGCCGCAGGCGTCGAGGGTTTCGACGGGTTGCTGGAGCAGATCCATGGCCTGCTGTTTCAGGCGGGGTTGAAGGATGCGGTCGTTGGCCCCCCACATCACATGCAGGGATTGCTCGGGCAAGGGCAGCCCGCTGCCGCCAAATCCTCCGCTGCGGGCAAAGGCGGCGAGGGCCTCAGCCCAGCCAGGGCATTGCAGATGCAGCGAAGCAATCTGTTCTTCTGCTGCTCCCACGCTGGCGTCCGGATCGGCAAAGGCTTGTCTGCACAGACCCTTACGCACCCCAGGCCGCGACAGAAACCAGACACCGAGACGATCCAGCAGCGGAGGCACCGGCATGGGACGACCGGTCAGACCCGCCGGAGCCAGGAGCAGAAGCGAGCGGATGCGATCGCGTGATCGCCTGGCCAGTTCCACGGCGACGGATCCCCCCATCGACGCACCGATCAGACCAACGGGCTCCGGGCTGTCCAGTCGCCTCAGCAAAGCCTCGAGGTGATCGAGCACGCCGGAGGGGCCGTAGCGACCATCTCTGGGTCTCGGGGAGAAGCCGAAGCCGAACAGGTCAGGAATGATCAAACGGAACTGGCCGCTGATCAGTGGAGCCAGGCGTCGGAACTCCAGAAAGCTGCTGTCGAATCCGTGCAGCAGCAGCAGGGGTGGTCCGTCACCAACGACGGCGACCGGCACGGGGCCGCCAAAACTCTGATCGTCAAGATCCCACCACTGCACCGTCTCGGCCAGGCTGCGGGCCTGAGGGTCCAGAAGATCTGGAATCAGGCCATCCAAACAATGCTTCAAGGCTGAGACGGCGTGGCTGGGATGGGTTCACCGGCACCGACCAGGGCTTCGAGCAAAGCTCCCGGGGTCACCTCGAAGGGCAGGTGATGGAGGTCGGACCCGTCACGGCAGGCAAACAGGCACACCTGCTGCAGCTCCTGGAGACTGGCCTTGGCGAGACCCAGATCATCGAGGCAGACGGGGATGCCTAAGTCCCTGAGCAGGGGTAGAAGCTGGCGGTGGGCTTGGCCGGCCAGACGGTTGCCACCGAGGCGCTCCTCCAGTCGCAACTGGACAAGGATTCCGAAGCCCACCTTCTCACCGTGCAGGCTGGAATGACAGGCTTCGAGCTGGGTGAGGCCGTTGTGCACGGCATGGGCTGCAACGGTGCGGCAGCGCGCTCCCCCCAGTCCACCCATCACCCCTGCGGTGAGGCCGCAGGCTTCGGCAACTCTGACCCAGGCCTCGGTTGAGGAATCCTGCATGGCTGTTGGGCTGTCGAGCAGCAGCTGGTCGCGAAGAACCCGTGCCATCTGGACGGCCTGTTGCACCAGGCCATCGGAACTGTTGCCGCTGCTGACGGAGGCCTCGTACCACTTGGCCAAGGCATCGGCGATGCCGCTGGCCAGGGTGCGACTGGGTGCCTGCCGGATCAGCCCGTGATCGAAGACCAGCAAGTCTGGGCAGCGATCAAGGCTGACGTCCCCTTCAAAGGCGCCTTCGGGGGAATAGATATTCGAGAGAGCGGTCCAACCGGCGCAGGTGGCCGCACTCAGAGGAACAGTGATGCAGGGCAACTTGAGCCTGTGGGCCAGGAGTTTTCCTGCATCAAGAACTTTCCCACCACCGGCGGCGATCACGGCATCGTTGCCGTGAGCAGTGACCTCTGCGGCAAGCCGCTGCAGGTCTGATTCGCAGCAGTCAGCTTCAAGCTGAATGGAGTGTGGCGACAGACCATCGGCGACGAGGTCGTCCAAAAGGTTCTGGCGCAGGCTGTGGGTGGCAGCACTCCGACCCAGTAAGGCCGGATTGCGGCAAAGCGCAGCAATCCGGGATCTTGCGTCTGCCCAGGCCCCATCACCCCGGAGCACGATGGCCGGGGCGATGGCATGGCAGGAAAGGGCTGTTCCCATCAAACGCCGGCGGTGGCCAGCTGTGGAGTCGCGCCGCTCTGTCCCTGATGGCGAACCACAACTTTCTTGTTGTCGTCCACATCAACCTCCGCGTGATCACCATCCTTGATCCTGCCGGACAGCACTTCTTCAGCGAGGGAATCCTCGAGAAGACGCATCACAGCACGACGCAAGGGGCGCGCTCCGTAGGCGGGGTTGTACCCCTCTTCCACCAGACGTTCCTTGAAGGCTTCGGACACGGTGAGGGTGATGCCCTTGTCGCCCATGCGGGCGAAGACCTCCTTGAGCATGATGTCGGCGATCAGCTTCACTTCGTCACGGTTCAGCTGACGGAACACGATGATTTCATCGAGTCGGTTGAGAAATTCGGGACGGAAGTACTGCTTCAGTTCCTCATTCACAAGGGAGCGAATGCGGGTGTACTGACTCTCTTCTTCGCTTTCTCCGGAGAATTCGAAACCGAGACCACCGCCACCTTTTTCAATCACCTTCGAACCGATGTTCGAGGTCATGATCACCAGGGTGTTCTTGAAATCGACAGTTCGGCCTTTGGAGTCGGTCAGACGGCCATCTTCCAGCAGTTGAAGCAGGAGGTTGAACACATCGGGATGGGCCTTTTCGATTTCGTCGAAGAGGACGACGGTGTACGGACGGCGACGGACCGCTTCGGTGAGCTGCCCGCCTTCGTTAAATCCGACATAGCCCGGAGGTGAACCGATCAGCTTGCTGACCGTGTGGCGCTCCATGAACTCGGACATGTCCAGGCGGATCATGGCTTCTTCGCTGCCGAAGAAGTAGGTCGCCAGGGCCTTGGTGAGTTCGGTCTTACCGACACCTGTTGGGCCGGAGAAGATGAAGCTGGCGATCGGACGGTTGGGGTTTTTCAACCCCACCCGGGCACGCCGGATGGCCTTGGACACCGCCTTGACGGCTTCATCCTGGCCAATCAAGCGCTGGTGAAGGGTCTCCTCCATGTTCAGCAGCTTCACGGACTCGCTTTCGGTGAGCTTCTGCACGGGAACGCCCGTCCAGGAGGCCACGATCTGGGCGATGTCCTCTTCGTCGACCACAGGACTGGAGGGTTCAGTCGATGTGGGTGCTGCCACCGCGACTGATGCTTCGGCCGCCGGGGTTTCGGCGGTCTCTGCAGCGGCTTCGGCAGCCGGAGCCGATTCGGCTCGGCTGTTCTGAAGCAGGTTGCGGATCTGCTCACGCAGCTCGACTTCCTTCTCGCGCAGTTCCCCGGCCTTGGTGAAGTCCTGCTCGCGAACGGCGTCCTCCTTCTCCTTCTGAACCGCGCGCAACTCCTTGTCCACGTCCTTGGCGGCGGGAGGCAGCTTCGAGTTCAGCAGGCGCACACGGCTTCCGGCTTCGTCGATCAGGTCAATGGCCTTGTCGGGAAGGAAGCGATCGGAGATGTAGCGATCACCCAGGGTGGCGGCGGCCACCAGGGCGTCGTCGGTGATCTTCAGGCGGTGATGCTGCTCATAGCGTTCCCGCAGACCACGCAGAATCTCGATCGTGTCGTCGATGGAGGGCTCGCCGACGTTGACGGGCTGGAAACGGCGTTCCAGGGCAGCGTCACGCTCGATGTGCTTTCTGTATTCATCGAGGGTTGTGGCGCCGATGCACTGCAGCTCACCCCGAGCGAGAGCCGGCTTGAGGATGTTGGCAGCATCGATGGCTCCCTCGGCTGCGCCAGCACCGATCAGGGTGTGCACCTCGTCGATCACGAGGATGACGTTCCCTGCGGCCTTGATCTCCTCCATGATCTTCTTGAGGCGCTCCTCGAACTCACCGCGGTACTTGGTGCCGGCCACCAG
>JBGKDR010000419.1:0-6585 GCA_042954225.1 Parasynechococcus sp. | reverse complement strand
GGCATGAAGGTGGGCGGCAAGCGCAAGCTGGTGATCCCACCCGATCTGGCCTATGGAAGTCGGGGTGCAGGTGGTGTGATTCCCCCCAACGCAACCCTGGTTTTCGAAGTTGAGCTCCTCGACGTCAAGAAGTAGGCCCCGGTAGGCTCTTGGGACGCCAACGTCTTTTGAACCGATGCTGCGCACGGCCCTTCATACCGTCATCAGTTTTCTTCCTGCCCCAGTGGCGGAAGCTCACTGCGACGGTCCTTGCGGCGTCTATGACCCCGCCTCCGCCCGCGTTGCGGCAGAGGCGGTTCTGTCGATGACCAAGAAGCTGAAGGCCATGGAGGCTCCTGCTGCCGGTGATGCCGCAGCTCTGGCCGCCTACAACAACACCTTCGGCCGCTACGTCGCGATCAAGGAAGAGGAAGCCCAGAAGACCAAGAAGGAACTTCTGATCCTCTGGACCGATTACTTCAAGCCCGAGCACCTGGCCACCTTCCCTGACCTCCACGACACCTTCTGGAAAGCAGCCAAGCTTTGCAGTGCCTGCAAGGTGAACATCGACCAAGCCAAAGCCGAAGAGCTGATGGCCGCCGTCGAGAAGATTCACGGAATGTTCTGGCAGTCCAAGGGACGCAGCGACGCCTGGGTGACCGCCTCCTGAGCGAGACAGCCGTCACGTCAGCTCCCTCAATCGCAGCAGCGGGTTTCCTTGACCTGCTGCTGCTTTTTTGTGGTCGACGACGACTGCTTCAGGTGAAGGGCCATTCCATGAGACCAACCCTGGAACCCGGAGATCGGATTCTGATCAAGCCGCATCACAGATTCCACGGGTGGCCTGCGGTCGGCTCAGTCGTGGTGGCCAGACATCCCCATCAACCTGAGCTGCGGATGATTAAACGGATTGACCGCTACGAGGGAGACACCATGGTTCTGCTCGGGGACAATCCCAGCAGCAGTACGGACAGCCGACAGCTTGGCTTGATTCCCCAGGATCATCTGATCGGCACCGTGACAGTGCTGTTCAGAACACCACGGACGAGGTCTTCTGCAGCCAGATCGCTCCGGTGACGATCGACAGTCCGCCGGTCAGGCCCACCAAGGCAGGCAGGAGGCGAGCACTGCTCTTCAGCGTGACCAGCGAGACGACAACAACCACCGCCGCCATGGCAGCGATTGAGCCAGCCAGATACGCCAGCAGGTAAGCGAGAGCGCCCAGAGGGGGCAGAGCCAAAGCGGGGATCACGGCGATCAGATGGCTCGCCCCAGCCAGACCATGAAGAAGCCCGAGCCCCGAAGCGGCATGGGTATGGCGGCGATGGTTGCTCTGTCCGCGCACATGAAGGTGAAGATGCTGATGGGTGGACGCCCCGGCATCGTGGCGATGCTCATGGGTGTGAAGCTCCAGACCGAAGGCGGTACGAATAGCTAGGGCACCGACCACCAACAGGGCGACACCCACAAGAAACTCAGCCCAGGAGGACATCGCCTCCACATGGATGAGGTCCTTGAACCCGATCGCAACAAGGGCAAGGAGGACCACCCCGAGAGAGTGACCGGCACCCCATGCCAAACCCGCACGCAGCGCAGCCACTGGTTGACGCAACGAGAAGGGCGCCATGGCGACCAGATGATCAGCACCACCGACGACGTGGACGGCTCCGGCGGCAAATCCGGTCAGGATGCTGATCAGCACAACGTCACCGTCAAGAACCCCGATTCTGCAGGACGACCAGTCGTCCGATCAGCCCTTGATCAACGACTCGATGGCTGCCTGAATGTCGTCCTGTCGCATCAGGGCTTCACCGACCAGCACGGCGCCAGCACCAGCGGACTGAACCCGGTCCAGATCCTCTCGGAGGAACAACCCGGATTCACTCACCAGCAGAGCGTTCTGATCACGAAGACGATCAGCGAACGCTGCTGTCAACCGTTCTGTGGTCGCAAGGTCTGTTTCAAACGAGGTGAGATCGCGATTGTTGATTCCAATCAACGGGAAACCGCCGATGTTGAGGACACGCTCCAGTTCGGGGGCATCGTGGACTTCGACCAGCACATCAAGACCAAGGGCAGCCGCCGCTTTGTTGAGATACCGGAGATCCTGGTCCGACAGAATCGCCGCAATCAACAGCACGGCGTCAGCGCCGGCAGCCCTGGCCTGGAATAACTGGTAAGGACTGAGGATGAATTCCTTGCAGAGCAAGGGCAGCTCCACGGCCTGACGCACCTCGATCAAAACCTCAAAACCACCCTGAAAGAAGGTCTTGTCGGTCAGGACCGACAGGCAGCTGGCCCCCCCGGCGGCGTAGGCCTTGGCAATGGCCACAGGATCGAAGTCCTCTCGGATCACACCCTTACTGGGGCTGGCCTTCTTGACCTCAGCAATGACCGCTGGCATCACCGCAGCGCCCTGAAGAGCTCCGAGAAAGCTTCGCGTTGGCGGCAGGCTGCTGATCTGCCGCTTCAGGGTGTCCAGAGGAACCTTCTGCCGAGCAGCCTCGACCTCGCGATCTTTCTCCCAGACAATCTTTTCAAGAATGTTCCGCGGTTCCGACTCGTCGTGGGGAACCGCATATTCCAGGTGCGCTACACGCACCTTGGGGTTGGGGGGGCGACGACGAATCTCCATTGGGACGCAGCGGAAGGGGACAGGCTCGAGTGGCTGGATTGTGGGGTCAGGCAACAAGCTGGGACGCAGCCTGCTTGTAGGCCACTTCAACCACCTCACTGAGGGTTGGGTGGGTGTGGACCTCTGTTGATAGTTGCTGGACGGTCTGACGCCGCGCCACCGCGTTCGCCACCTCCTGAATTAGATCCGCGGCATGCAGACCGTAGATGTGGGCTCCCAGAACTTCGCCGCTGGTCTTGTTGAACAGCAGCTTCATCAGCCCATCACTGTCCAGCTCTGCGAGAGCTTTGGAATTGGCCTTGAAGTAGCTGCGGACCGAACCGAGCTGGAAGCCATCCTTCTCAGCCATGGCCTTGGCATCGGCTTCAGTGAGACCCACTGAGCTGATCTCAGGGTGGGTGAAGGTCGCAGCGGGGATGCTGCGGTAATCGATCTTGCGGGAGTGGCCAAGAATGTTGTCCACCGCAACGGTTCCCTGGGCCGCGGCCGTGTGGGCGAGCATGAGCTTGCCGGTGACATCGCCCACCGCCCAGAGGTGCGGCACGGGCTGACCATCCACCAGAACCCGCATCGCATCGTCGATGGGGACAAATCCGCGATTGAGCTCCACGCCCAGAGACTCCAGGTTGAGGCCCTTGCTGCTGGGGACACGGCCGGTGGCCACGAGCACCGCATCAACCTCCAGTGTCTCCACCAACTCACGGCTGTTGAAATCCGCCAGCTCGATCTGCACCGGGCAACCAGGCGTGACCTTGCGGGCCAGCAGACCGGATTTGGCTTCGATGTCGCGCCCTTCAATCAGATGGCGCCGGGCGATTTTGGTGATGTCGGGATCAAAGGTCGGCATCACCCGATCGAGGGCCTCGATCATCGTCACCTCACAGCCAAGAGCCGTGTAGACATCGGCGAACTCCAGACCGATGTAGCCGCTGCCGATGATCGCGATCCAGCGGGGCAGCCATTCCAGATTGATGGCCTCGTCACTGGTGAAGACCGTTCTCCCATCGGTCTCGATGCCGGGGGGAACAAAGGGATCGGAGCCGGTCGCAAGGATCACGTCCTTGGCCGTCAGAACACGATCCACGCCGCTGGGTTCACGCAACCCAACCCGCTGAGAGCCTTCGACGCGTCCGACACCCCGCAGGATCGTCACCCCAGCCCGTTCGAGGGTCTTGGTCAGATTGGTGCGGATCGTCTGCACCAATTGATTGGCGTGATCGGCGATCTTCTGGCGCTCGAAACGCACGGGTGCGGCGTGGATTCCGAAACTGGAGAGATGCTTGTCATCGGCCAGTTCGCGAACCTTGCCGCTGGCTGCCAGCAACGCCTTAGACGGCACACAACCACGGTTCACACAAGTGCCACCCATGTCGCGCGATTCGATGATCGCCGTTTTCAGGCCATGCTCAGCCGCATGCTTTGCGGCATCAAACCCGCCGTAGCCGGCACCGATGACAATGACGTCGAAGTCGAAGCTGGCGTCGCTCACCCGGTCTGCTGCGATGTGGCGGTCATTGTCGCCCTTCGACGCTCCAGCAGGAGAGGAACCGCCGCTGCAGCCACATTCAGCGACTCGACACGATCGCTGTGGGGCAGCGTCACCGCATGGCTGCAGCAGGCTTGAAGACGGGGGTGCAATCCCGCTCCTTCCGTCCCGAGCACCAGGGCGGTGGGTCGGGTCCAGTCCAGCTCCCAGTAGGCCATCGGTCGTAATGGACCGGTCGCATCTGGAACAAGGGTTGCCACCACCTGCACCCCTGCAGCCACAAGCTGTCGGAGTTCGTCTGACAACTGCTCGATGGCCTCACTCTCCGATGGGCCAAAGCGGCGGAAGGGCAACTGCAACATGGCCCCTGCCGATGCGCGCAGCACCTTGGCGCTGAGCGGATCGGCACCCGAAGCCAGCAGCACTGACTGCACATCCGCCGCCAGGGCCGTTCGCAGCAATGAGCCGAGATTTCCGGGATCCTGGAGCCGGTCGAGCACGAGCAGGAAATCAGCCACAACCGGCACCTGTGGCAACACCGTCAGGGGCACAACAGAGGCGACACCATCAGGGTTGACGGTCGACAAAGCCGCTTTGAGAACGTCCTCGGACACCGGCTGAATGCGCGACCCCCTTGGGAGCCGGTCCGAAAGATGCGGATGGCGATCCAGCCAAAGCTCACTGGCAATCAGGTCGAACGGCCCTGAGACAACACCAAGCAGTTCCTGGAGAAGATGGGTGCCTTCGAGCAGAAGCTTGCCCTCCTCAAGTCGCCCCTGACGGGTGCCCAGGCTCCGCAATCGTCGAACCAATGGATTGCGTCTGCTGCTGATCAGCGGAAGCTCTGAGCGGGAAGACTGCACCGAACGTTCAGAAGCTCGACTGTTTTCTCACTTTCAACCCGTCGTGCAAGGAGAGTTGATCACCCTCCAGATCGAGGCCATGCACCGAGGCGATTTCACCCTTGATGCCCTCTGCGGCAAGATTTTCAACCAGCTTCTTGATCACCTGATCTTCCACAGCGTTCTGATCGATGGAGTCGGGAGTGAGTCGTTCTAAAAAACGACCAACTTTTGACGCCACAACTTCGGACGCATTGGAAATCTTGAGAACGATCATGGTGACGCCGTCAGCCTGTCGTCTTCAAAGTAGTGCGGATGGGGAGACTTGAACTCCCACGATGTTGCCACCACTAGTACCTGAAACTAGCGCGTCTACCAATTCCGCCACATCCGCTGGCGCGCCGCCGAAGCGACCGGTAAAACATACGCCATCACGTCCGCTGGAGTCCGCTGCGGGCTGACCATGTCCATCCAGTTCAGGGGCCGGCCGTCTAGACGGTCTCATTTGTGCTTGGCAGGATGAGCGAACCCCACTTAGAGACCGAGATGGTTGTGGTCGCGGCTGCGTCTCAAGAGATTCTCAAGCCGCACCTGGCCATCGAAGGCGGACACAGCCTGCAGGGTGAGTTGCGCGTCAGCGGAGCCAAGAATTCAGCGTTGGTGCTGATGACAGCCGCGCTGCTCACCCCGGAACCAGTCGAGCTTTGCAACGTCCCAGCCCTGACCGACATCGCTGGAATGTGTTCGATCCTCGAATCCCTGGGGATGCACGTGAGCCGCGACCAGGACCGGGTCACACTCACAGCCAACGCTCTGAACGGCTCGGAACCTCCCTATGAACTGGTGAACAGCCTTCGGGCCAGCTTTTTCAGCATCGGCCCTCTGCTCGGCCGCCTCGGCCACGCGCGCGTCCCTCTTCCCGGCGGATGCCGGATCGGCGCTCGTCCCGTCGTGGAACACATCAGAGGACTGAAGGCCCTGGGGGCCGTGGTCGATGTCCGTCACGGCGTTGTCACAGCATCGATTCCAGGACAACGCACCCGATTGAAAGGGGCACCGATTGTTCTGGATTGCCCAAGCGTCGGCGCCACCGAAACGATCCTGATGGCAGCGGTGCTCGCGGACGGAATTTCCACGATTGAAAACGCAGCACAGGAACCGGAAATCCAGGACCTCGCTGCCCTGCTGAATCGCATGGGCGCCAAGATCAGCGGTGCCGGTGGGCCCTTGATCACCATTGAGGGTGTGGCCTCACTCCATGGCTGTCGGAATTACCCCGTGATCCCGGATCGGATCGAAGCGGGCACATTTCTGATGGCTGCGGCGATCACGCGCTCCAACCTGCGGGTCGCCCCGGTGATCCCTGAGCACCTCAGTGCGGTGCTGCAAAAGCTTCGTGACTGTGGTTGCACCCTTGAAATCGAGGGCGATGGCATCACCATCACCCCAGGGGAGATCAAGGCCGTCGACATCACCACCCAGCCTTTTCCAGGATTTCCCACGGATCTTCAAGCACCGTTCATGGCCTTGATGGCCACAGCGAAGGGCACGAGTGTGATCAGCGAAAAGATCTACGAAAACCGCATGCAGCACGTCGGAGAACTCCAACGCATGGGCGCGTCCATTCGCCTGGAAGGCAGCAC
>JBGKDR010000418.1:0-1584 GCA_042954225.1 Parasynechococcus sp. | reverse complement strand
CAACTCCGTGAAGTCGTAGACCCCAGCTCCCTGGCACAGTTGCAGGCCGTGAAAGCCGTTGGTCTGTTCAAAGTGAAGACGACTGTTGGCTTCGCCGCTGAGAACGGGCTTCAGCATGGCGTTCACAGCTTGGCTCAAAGGTTGGCTGTACCGCTGCGACAGGTCGTTCTGCGCCGAACGAAACAGCTCCAGCAACAACGACTGCGCTTCGAGGCGTTCACGGAGTTGGCTTAGCTGACCACTGGCATGGAGCCTCTTGGCCTCTGCGGAGGCCAGGTTGTCGTAAGGATCGGTGGCGCTGATGCGATCACAACGCTCCTTGGCGGCGCCGCGGCGATCAAGCAGGTCGTCCTGCCGTTGTTGAAGTTGATCCAATTGTTGAGTGGTGGCGTCTTTCTCACCCAGCAGCGTGGCGGCATCGACAGTCTTCAGCTCCGATTGAAGGCGTCGCAGCACCTCTTCAGCCCTGCCCAGCACGGTGTGATGGTCACGCTGGGCAAGCACCTGTTCCTCCAGCGTGCCGTGTTCCGCCACGAGGCGACTGAGGCTCAGCCTCCGTTCTTCAAGGTCCTTGCCGAGCAGTTCGACTTCCTTGGCTGCGTCCTGTCGCTCCCGCTGAAGACGCTGCTGAGCAGCACGGGACGTGGCAAGGCTCGCATCGAGCGATCGGGTGCTCGTTCTGAGACTCTGCAACTGCTTGCTCTGGTCATCCAGCTGCTTTTGAAGACTCTCGACATCATTCATCGCGTCGCTTTCCTCGTCAGGGTCCGCGCTGGGGTCGAGTTGGTCCAGTCGTTCGAGCAGGACCTGCTGTCGTTGTTCCAGCGATGCGATCTGCTCGGACGGGGGCTGTTCGCTTTCCGCGATGAGCTGCTCAAGCCGCTGCCGTTCACGCCACGTGGTCGTCGCTGCTTCAAGATCCGGCAGCTTCATGCTGCTGAGTTGGTCGCGCAGGGCTCGTTCCTTGGTCTCGATGCTGTGTTTGAGTGCGCTTAATTCGGTGTCACCACCGGGCTTGATACTGAGCTGAACCGCGTCACCAATCCGCAGCTCCGTCAGCTCATCAACGGTCAGTTCCTCCCCGGCAGTCATCGGACGCCCGTTCAGCGTCACGGGTTGGTCACTCGTCAGCAGGGTGAGTGCCGTCGCCATGGCGCCGCAGCGGATGCGTTCTTCGCGGATCTCCCGCTCCAGCGCAACCAGGGCCTCTAGTTGTGTCGCGTTGATCTCGGCCAGAGCATCCCGCTGACGACAGAACTGTCGGATGCGTTGTCTCCGTTGCTTGAGATCCTTGAGTTGCTGTTGGGTGCGTTCGGCTTCGCTGCTGAGAGTCAGGGCTTGACTGCGTTTCTGAAGGGTCAGGTTGCTGGTCTCCAGTGCCTGAATCTGATCGGCCCGATGCAGTCGCGTGTCCTCGAGACTCTTCACTGCGGAGTCCAGGTTGGCCTGTTGGGGGTGGTTGTCCTTCAGTTGTTGCGTCAGTTGATCGAAGCGTTGCTGACGTTCGGCGATCTCCTGTTCGAGAGTTTTATGGCGCTGAATCTGCTCCTGTGCTGTCCGATGCTTGAGCTGGAGTGGTTCCAG
>JBGKDR010000417.1:0-3569 GCA_042954225.1 Parasynechococcus sp. | reverse complement strand
GTCCTGGTCGATCAGCTTCTTGGACTTCTCAGCGAAGGTCGGCCAATCAGACGCACCGTCTTCAACGATGTACTTGATCTCGTAGCTCTTGCCATCGACGGTGACGCCACCGGCGGCGTTGATCTCATCGATCGCCATCTTCTCGGTGTCCACCAGGGTGGACTCGGAGATCGCCATGGTCCCGGTCAGGGAGTGCAGGATCCCGACGGTGACGCTGTCATCGAACTCGACATTGGCTGCCTTCTCGCCGCCGCCACAGGCGGTCACGGCCAGGCCCAGCGACGCAGCCGCCATTCCGGCGAACAGACGCTTGGAGAGAGGGGTGCTCATGAATTGCACAACACGATGAAGAACGGACGCCAAGTGACGACCAACAGTCCGACCTTCGTCCACAACGGCGGGGGCGAAATGTATCAACGAGAACGTTTTAAGAGCCGGTTAAGCGTCGTCTCCGACATTCGGTAGCTGCTGATACACAAAATCAACGACATGATCCAGACCTTCTCCGCTGTGGAGGTTGGTGAAACACCAGGGCCGCTCGCCGCGCATCCGCAAAGTGTCGCGCTCCATCACCGCCAGGTCAGCCCCCACCAAGGGCGCCAGGTCGATTTTGTTGATCACCAGCAGGTCAGACCGCGTGATTCCAGGCCCGCCCTTGCGGGGGATCTTGTCTCCGGCAGCCACATCAATCACGTAGATGCAGAGATCGACGAGCTCGGGGCTGAAGCTGGCGGCGAGGTTGTCACCACCGCTCTCCACCAACACGAGATCCAGCCCTGGGAACTGCTGCTCCAGCTCAGCCACCGCAGCGCGGTTGATCGAACAGTCCTCACGGATCGCCGTATGCGGACATCCTCCGGTTTCCACACCCCGGATCCGCTCCGGCTCAAGGGCGCCGGCTCGGGTCAGGAACTGGGCATCTTCCTGGGTATAGATGTCATTGGTGACAACAGCCAGCTGGAGACGATCCCTCAGGCGTCGACACAGCGCCTCCACCAAGGCTGTTTTTCCAGAGCCGACCGGACCGGCGACACCGAGACGCAGCTTGCTGGCCATCAGCTTCGGAACAGGCGCGAATACAACTCAGCATGGTTGAGCTGGGCCAGACCCGCACCCACCCCGCCACTCCACAGCGTCCGCGGGTCGCAGTCCTGCAACTGTCGCGCCTGCTCGGCAATCAACGGCAGCAGGCGCTGTTGCAGCACCTGGGCCCGCGAGGGGCCGAGCGGCAGCAGGCGCACCGATGCACTGAGCTGATTGGCAACCCAGCCGTAGAGGTATCCCTCCACCATTGCGAGGGCGGGCACGTTCAAGGCCACCGCCGCCGCCGCCCAGGCCGCCGGCCAGCTCAGGTGGATCGGCTCCGGCAGCGGATGATCCATGTCGACCAGCAACTGCAGCAACGACTGACCCATCTGACGCTGCTGCGCCCGCACCTCGGCCGCTTCACGGGTGGCCAGCAACCAGCCATCGAGCTCGAGCAGCCGCTGCCGGGCCGCAGACTCGCCGGCACACCAGGCACTGACATCGGCCGCCAGCAGCGGCAGCGCCGCGGCCTCGAGCCGCAGCATTCCCTGGGTCAACTCGGCCTCGAGCCAGTCCTGGAGCTGCGTCTCCTCGCACAGGTCGCCAGCCTGAATCAGCACCTCCAGACCTTCGGAATAACTGAACGCACCGACCGGAAGAGCCGGACTCACCAGTTGCAGCAGGGACAGCGCTGTCATGCGTGGGAATGGCTCCCGTAGGCACCACCCTCGGGCAGGAACGGACGGCGGCAGTGGCTCAGCCGCAGCCCCCGTTGCTGCAGCATCGCCTCGAGCACCGAATCCTCAGGCAGCAGCAGCGCATCGTCGTGCAGCTCCATCGCCACGTGGCGATTCCCCAGGTGATAAGCCGCCTGCAACAGCTCCAACGGACTGGCCGCCTCCACCCGCAGCAGGTCTTCAGGGGCCGCTACGACTTCGACCTGCACAGATTCGGCCGCATCGGTCAGACGGTCGCCCGGCTGCAACGCACCGTCTCGCGGCAACTGCAACAGCACGTCGCGACCACAGGGGGTCTGGCGACGACCCCGCAGCACCGTGCGCTCTTCCGCGGTCAGCGGCAACTGCAACGCCTTCTCGGGATGCGACTGCAGCTGATCTCCGGCGGCACAACGCCGCTCCAGCACGATCACGGCGTCGCCCACCGGCACTCCAGGACTTGAAACGAAAGCCTGCCCAGACGCGGAATCAGATTTGGTATGCGTTGCTACCAAGCCTGAAGCGCTAGGGGTGGAGCTTGAGCGGATGAAACGCCCTGACCCCTGGCACGGCCGCTGCCAGCTGAGCTTCGAGCGCGACGCCGGCGGACGCTGCCGCCATCAGGGGGGTTGCACGGCACCGTTCAAATTGATGCGCGCCGAGATCGCCGACGATGGCCGCTGTGAGCTGCCCCTGCTGCACACCGCAGGCGGCCTGGTGGGGGGTGATCAGCTCAGCATCGACCTGCGGCTGGGGAGCAGCAGCCGCAGCCTGATCACCAGCGTTGCGGCCCAGAAGGTCTACGGCTCCATCGGCCGCAGCCGGGTGCAGCCCGACGGCAGCTGGGCCCGGCAAGCGGTGACAGCCCAGCTCGCTGACCACAGCGATTTGGAGTGGCTGCCCCAGGAACTGGTGCTCTATGCCGATGCGCTGTTTGAACAGAGCCTGAGCGTGACCCTGCCGGAGAACGCCTCCTTTCTCAGCGCCGAAATCGTGCGGCTGGGACGCACCGCCGCCGGAGAGCAACTCAACCGCGGGTGTTGGCGTTCCGACTTGACCATCCAGCGCAGTGGCGGGGAACAGCCCCGCTGGGAGCTGGTGGATCGGCTCGAACTCGGCGGTGACAGCCTCCAGAGCCTGCATGGGCTCAACGGGGCCCCGGTGTTCGGGACCCTGGTCTGGGCCGCACCGCTGGCCCTCAGCGCCGAACAGCAGAACACGCTGCTGGAGGGCGCCCGAGCCGATCGCGCCGGCCTGGACGGGACAATGCGCTGCAGCAGCCTCGACCAGGGATTAGTCGCCCGTTACGCCGGCCACTCCAGCCGCGACGCCCGCTTCTGGTTCAGTCGCATCTGGGCCCGCACCAGGGGCCTGCGCAGCCTCAGCCGTCCGCGCATTCCCCGGGTCTGGCCGTTGCAGGAACAGCCGTTAGCGGAACAAACGTTCACATCGAACCCAACTCCGATCGCCGCGGCGACACACTGAAACCGACTGCAGCTCCCCATGCATCTCAGTCCCCAGGAAAAGGACAAGCTCCTGATCGTGACCGCAGCCCTACTGGCGGAACGGCGTCTCAATCGTGGCCTCAAGCTCAACCACCCCGAAGCGGTGGCCTGGCTCAGTTTTCTGGTGCTGGAGGGCGCCCGTGACGGCAAGAGCGTGGCGGAGCTGATGCAGGAGGGCACCACCTGGCTGCGGCAGGACCAGGTGATGGAGGGCGTGCCCGAGCTCGTCCATGAGGTGCAGATCGAGGCCGTCTTCCCCGATGGCACCAAGCTCGTCACCCTGCACGACCCGATTCGCTGAGGCAGAACCCATGGCACCTCT
>JBGKDR010000416.1:0-2071 GCA_042954225.1 Parasynechococcus sp. | reverse complement strand
GACATCCCCCAGGGCCATGTCTTTGGCGCCGGGGCGTTGGTGATGGATGGTCATCGGCGCCTCGGAACGGCGACGGCGATGGTCGAGTCACGGCTGATTGAGATGAACCGCGACAAGTTTCTGTTTGCCGTTCAGGAGTCCCCGATGTTTGCTATTGAATTGCTGGCTTCCGTCGATGGGCGCCTGCGCGATCTCAAGCAGGCGGATCCCTGAGCCGGCAAACCCCTGTTTCTCAAGGCTGAATCAAGGGATACTCATCGTGCGTTTGGCGATGAGTCCTTGGTTCGGCAACTCAGATTGGGGATGCAACTGGGGCTGTTCCAGCTCAGTTTCGGTCTGCTTGGTGTGCTGATCCTCGGTCTGCTGAACCGTCTGTTGATCCAGGACATTCAGCTGCCGGCTGTGCTTGCGGCGTTGGCCGTGGGTGCGCAGCAGTTGATGGGGTTCACCCGCATCTGGTTTGGCCATCGTTCCGATCAGATGCCGTCTGGCCGACTGCGGCGTACCCCCTTCATCCTCGCCAGCTCATGCGCTGTGGCGCTGTTGTTTCTGCTGGCTGTGCGGGTGGTCCTGCAATTGGCACGCTCGATGGAGCTCCAGGGCCTGCTGCCCAGCCTCCCCTGGGTCGGGGCGTTGGTTCTGATTTTCATCGCCATCGGTACGGCGATTGCCGCCGGTGGCACAGCGTTTTCAGCCCTTGTGGCTGATCGCACCACCGAACAGGAGCGTCCCCGTGTGCTGTCCGTCGTGTTTGCGATGCGTCTGCTTGGGGTGCTGCTCGGATCAGCCCTGGTGAACCGGGTGTTCGGCACGGCTTGCGCCATTGGTGCCAGTCGCAGTGAGGTTTGGGCTGGCCTCGAACGCCTGGGTGTCATGGCACCGGTGCTGCTGCTGGGCCTGGGTGTGGCCTCCGTTGTGGGTGTTGAGCGACGGTTCGCCAGCCCCGTTGCTCCGGGCATGGAGCCGGCAGCGCCTACCCAGCGGATGGCACCGATTCAGTTGCTGAATCGCCTGCGCTCGATTCCACAGGCCGGCCGCTTCATGGCCGTTCTCTGCCTGTTCACCTTCAGCATGTTCCTGAACGACGCCATTCTTGAGCCCTATGGCGCCGCGGTGTTCGGCATGAGTGTCTGTGCAACAACCGCCTTGAATGCGCTGCTGGCGGCTGGATTCTTCATGGGTTTGGTGGTCAGTGGCTTTCAACTCATTGAGCGATTCGGGAACATTCGAACGGCACAACTGGGGGCCGGGTTTGCGGTTCTGGCCTTGCTTCTCTTGGTGCTGGCGGCGCCATTGGCCTCAACGGCCCTGCTCAGAGTGGCCGTCGGTGGGTTCGGCTTTGCCCTTGGGGTGTGCATGAATTCCTGTCTCACCTTGATGTTCAGCTTTGTGGAACCGGGCCGCACCGGTTTTCTGTTGGGGATCTGGGGGGCGGGGTATGCCTATTCCTGCGGCCTGGCCACAATCAGTGGGGGAGGGCTGCTGTCCCTGTTCGGAGGAGGTGTCGGTGACGAAGCTTTCGGCGCTTACACCGGGGTCTTCGCGGTCCAGATCGTTTGTTTTGCGGCCGCCGCGACGATGACCCAACGGCTCAATGTGCTGGCGTTTCGCCAACGGGTGCGGGTCCGTTTCGGAGAGCTGATGGCGCAAGCGGCCGACTGATCCGCGCAAGCACCACGTCAATCCTTTAAAACCAGGTCTCCCCACGTCGGCTGGATGACGGCGCTGCAGATCGTCTGGTTCAAGCGTGATCTGCGCGTCGTTGATCACCGGCCCTTGGCTGCTGCTGCGGAGCGGGGTTTGGTGCTGCCGCTGTATGTGGTGGAGCCGGAGTTATGGCAGCAACCCGATGCCTCCGAGCGCCAGTGGTTGTTTTGCCGGGAGTCGTTGCTGGAGTTGCGCCAGGCTCTGGCGGATCTGGGTCAGCCCCTGGTGGTGCGCAGCGGTGATCTGGTGCAGGTGCTGGAGCGGGCCCGGCGCCAGTTCGGCATCGATGGGCTGTGGAGCCATGAGGAAACCGGCAACGGCTGGACCTATCAACGCGACAAACGCGTTGGGGCCTGGGCTCGTC
>JBGKDR010000415.1:0-1155 GCA_042954225.1 Parasynechococcus sp. | reverse complement strand
TCTTGTTGCTCACGGGCATGGCCTGTCGTGGACCTGGGACCGAGCGGGGAGGTCATGGAGTGGGTCTGTGGAGATCGGTTTTGTCAGCCTATGCACATGTTTTCGCTGGGTAAAGCGAATTGAGTCGTCATGCCTACAGGGATGTGAAGTTTCTGGTCTGAAGGCTGAGAGCCCAGTTCAGGCCGCCTTTTTGCGTCGTGCGTCGCGTGCCTTCTGCTTCTCGCGATTGGCTTTGCGCTTGGCCTCCTTGGCGGCAGCCAGATCCCGTTCTGCCGCAGCAGCCCTTTCTTCTTCTTTCTTCTCGAGGTAATAGGCGTAATCACCGCGATACAACACCAGTTCGCCGTCGCGCAGCTCGACGATCCGGTTGGCCACCCGGGAGATGAAGTAACGGTCGTGGGAGACCAGCAGCGCCGCCCCTTCGTAGTCCCTCAAGGCATCTTCCAGCATCTGCTTCGCCGGGATGTCGAGGTGATTGGTCGGCTCATCGAGCACCAGCAGATTGCAGGGCGTCAGCAGCATCAGTGCCAGTGCCACCCGGGCTTTTTCACCGCCGCTGAGCTTGCCGACCTCCTTGAAGACGGTCTCATTGCTGAAGCAGAAGCTGCCCAGGAGCGAGCGCACCTGGGTCTGGGTCCAGTCGGGAACCGCTTCGTACATCGTGTCGATCACGGTCTTGCTCAGGTCGAGCGCCTCGGCCTGGTTCTGCTCGAAATAGCCGGCCAGAACGTTGTGTTCGCCAAGCCGTGCCGTGCCTTCATCCGGCTGCTCGATCCCCATCACCAGGCGCAGCAGCGTTGATTTCCCGGCCCCGTTCGGGCCGACGAAGGCAATCCGGTCACCCCGTTCCACCTCGAGCTCAGCGCCGAGGAAGAGGATCTTGTCGCCGTAGCTGTGGGTGAGGTTGTCGAAGACGGCCACCTGGGCGCCGGAGCGCGGTGCCGGTGGGAAGCGGAAGCTGGGGCCGGCCACGCTTTCGATCGGCGCCTCGACGCGATCGACCTTGTCGAGTTGCTTCTCACGGCTCTTGGCCTGGGTGCTGCGGGTGGCACTGGCGCGGAAGCGATCGATGTAGGCCTGCTGGGTCGCGATCTCCTTTTGCTGGCGTTCAAAGGCGGCCTGGGTGGCCTCCCGTTCCATCGCCTTCTGTTCCAG
>JBGKDR010000414.1:0-2006 GCA_042954225.1 Parasynechococcus sp. | reverse complement strand
GGAGCGATGCTCAAGGGCCCAGGAGCCTGCGGCCCCATGCCGGAGGGCTTCAATCACGGCGGGCATTGGCAGTTGCAGGTGTTGCCCTAAGGCGATCGCTTCCGCCACCGCCGCATAGCTGCCGGCCACCAGCACCTGGTTGATGGCCTTTACCTGCTGTCCGCTGCCCACGGCCCCGAAATGGTGGATCGACCCACCGATCACCTCCAGCACGGGTCGGGCTCGCTCCAGATCGCTGACCTCGCCACCGCAGAGCACGCTCAGTCGTCCGGCTTTCGCGCCTTCGGTACCGCCGGTCACCGGGGCATCGATGAACTGCACCCCCCGCTCGGCGAGCCGATCAGCCATCGCTCTGGCGGAGGCTGGGCTGATGGTCGAGCAGTCGATCACCAGGCTTCCTGGGGCCAGTGCCGGCCCCGCGCCCTGCTCACCCCACAGCACCGACTCCACTGCGTCGTCGTCGCTAACGCACAGCAGCAGCGCTTTGCAGCCGACCACGGCTGCCGCGGGAGTGCGGGCAGGGGTGGCGCCAACCAGGGATGCATCGGACTCGGCCGCACGGCTGCGGGTGTGCACGTGCAGGGCGTAGCCGGCGGCCTGCAGGTTGGCCGCCATGGGTAACCCCAGAGCCCCCAGGCCGATGCAGGCCAGGGAGGCCGGGGGCGTCAGGTCTGAGGTGGGCATGGGTCCAGGCCATCTGCGGTCGATCCTGGCGGCCGGTGGGTCGGATTCCGTCACATCTCGCGCCCGGTTCAGTCAGATCTGGGCCACTTGACCGCAGCAACCTGGGGGAGTTCTCCCCATTGGCTCGTCATGGTGCTCACCCATCGCTGGCGTAAGGCGCTGCTGATTCCTTGTGTTGCGTTTGCAGCGGCCACGCTGCAGCAGGGCATGGGGCCTGCCGATTCGGTGGCCGGGCAGCGTGATGGGACGCTCACGGATTCCCAGAAGCAGCAGTTGTTTCAGACCCGTCGTCGCTGGGAGCTCGACAGCTATGACCAGCGCCTGGCCTTGCTCAACTCAGGACGGGACTGCACGGAGCGTGCACGCACGACCGACGCTTTCCGGGCTTGCAAGCAGGAGCAACGGCAAGCCTTGCGCCGCCTGTTCCGTGAGGGACAGCAGGTGATGAATGCGGAACGCCGTCGTCTGGGTTTGCCGTTGATGCCGGAACGTCGATCACGTCGTTCCCAGGGATTCTTCGGGGGCGATCCGCACTGGGGCTGATCCCAGGAGTGCAAAGTTTGGATGCCATCCGCCGCTGTTGCGTTGCCTTGATCAGCGTCCCTGATCAGCTTGAGCGTTGAATCTCGAGAGAAGCGGATGCCCTGTCGTGTTCGTGCTCTGGCCCTCACCGGCGTCATCGCTCTTGCCTCCGGCCTGTCCTCCTGCACCAGTGGACCTGGCACGTCTTTGGAGTCGAAGGCCGCGGCATCGTCGGTGATCGAGGACCCGCAGTGCGCCAGTGGCAACCGTGCTTACTTCGGTGACACCCACCTGCATACGGCGTTGTCGCCTGACGCCGGTCTGGCGGGCACCAAGTTGGGACTCGACGAGGCCTATCGCTTTGCCAGGGGTGAAACAGTCACCAGCAATT
The DNA here is from genome assembly GCA_042954225.1 of Parasynechococcus sp. GTDB lineage: Bacteria > Cyanobacteriota > Cyanobacteriia > PCC-6307 > Cyanobiaceae > Parasynechococcus. The sequence goes on along the minus strand of JBGKDR010000414.1, from coordinate 409 downwards.
CCGGCCAGAAGGCAGCCCTGAAGCGCCCGCTGGATTTCCTCGTGGTGGCCGACCATGCTGAAAATCTGGGATTGGCCCAGGGTCTGGAGAAGTCGGATCCTGAGCTGCTCAAAGCACCCTTAGGCAAGCAGCTCAACGATTTGTGGAACGCGGGTAAGGGGGTGGAAGCCTTCAACCTGTTGATCCAGAAAATGACCGGTGGTCGCGATGCCCTGGTCTCCAATGACGCCTACATGCGCAGCGTCTGGGAATACAACAATGAGGTGGCTGAGCGTTACAACGCTCCGGGCACGTTCAGCACGTTGATTGGCTACGAGTGGACCAGCCAGCCCGGCGGCGGCAACCTCCACCGCGTCGTGATCTTCCGGGATGACAAAGCCCTGACGGACAAGATCCTTCCGTTCTCCGC
>JBGKDR010000413.1:0-8962 GCA_042954225.1 Parasynechococcus sp. | reverse complement strand
TTCTGGAGGTGGGCACCGATGGGCAAGGTTGTCGGCATTGACCTTGGCACCACGAACAGCTGTGTTTCCGTGATGGAGGGCGGCAAGCCCACCGTGATCGCGAACGCCGAGGGCTTCCGTACGACGCCTTCCGTGGTTGCTTACACCAAGAACCAGGATCAGCTGGTGGGTCAGATCGCCAAACGTCAGGCGGTGATGAACCCGGACAACACCTTCTATTCCGTCAAGCGCTTCATCGGCCGTCGTGTTGATGAGGTCAACGAGGAATCCAAGGAAGTGAGCTACGGCGTTGAGAAGGCCGGCTCCAACGTGAAGGTGAAGTGCCCGGTTCTCGACAAGCAGTTCGCCCCGGAAGAGGTCTCGGCTCAGGTGCTGCGCAAGCTGGCTGAGGATGCCGGCAAGTACCTCGGCGAAACCGTCACGCAGGCGGTGATCACGGTCCCCGCCTACTTCAACGACTCCCAGCGTCAGGCCACCAAGGACGCCGGCAAGATCGCCGGTCTCGAGGTGCTGCGCATCATCAACGAGCCCACCGCGGCTGCTCTGGCCTACGGCCTCGACAAGAAAAGCAACGAGCGCATCCTGGTCTTTGACCTCGGCGGCGGCACCTTCGACGTGTCCGTGCTCGAAGTGGGCGACGGTGTGTTCGAGGTTCTCTCAACCGCGGGTGACACCCACCTCGGTGGTGACGACTTCGACAAGGTGATCGTCGACCACCTGGCGGAGACGTTCAAGTCCAACGAGGGCATCGACCTGCGTCAGGACAAGCAGGCTCTGCAACGTCTCACTGAAGCCGCTGAGAAGGCCAAGGTTGAGCTGTCCAACGCCACCCAGAGCGAGATCAACCTGCCGTTCATCACGGCGACTCCCGAGGGTCCCAAGCACCTGGACCTGACCCTCACCCGGGCCAAGTTCGAGGAGCTCGCCTCCAAGCTGATCGACCGTTGCGCCATGCCTGTGGAGCAGGCGCTCAAGGACGCCAAGCTCTCCGCCGGTGAGCTGGATGAAATCGTGATGGTGGGTGGTTCCACCCGCATTCCCGCTGTGCTTGAGCTGGTCAAGCGCATCACCAGCAAGGACCCCAACCAGACGGTCAACCCTGATGAAGTCGTCGCCGTCGGCGCTGCGATTCAGGGTGGTGTTCTGGCCGGTGAGGTCAAGGACATCCTGCTGCTGGACGTCACTCCGCTGTCCCTGGGCGTTGAGACCCTCGGTGGCGTGATGACCAAGATGATCAGCCGCAACACCACGGTTCCGACCAAGAAGTCGGAGACCTATTCCACGGCCGTGGACGGTCAGACCAACGTGGAGATTCACGTGCTCCAGGGCGAGCGCGAGATGGCGTCCGACAACAAGTCGCTCGGAACTTTCCGTCTTGATGGCATCCCCGCCGCTCCCCGTGGCGTCCCCCAGATCGAAGTCACCTTCGACATCGACGCCAACGGCATCCTCAGCGTCACCGCTAAGGACAAGGGCAGCGGCAAGGAGCAGTCGATCTCCATCACCGGTGCATCCACCCTCTCCGACTCCGAAGTCGACAAGATGGTGAAGGACGCCGAGGCCAATGCCAGCGCCGACAAGGAAAAGCGCGAAAAGATCGACCTGAAGAACCAGGCTGAAACCCTCGTTTATCAGGCTGAGAAGCAGATGGGCGAACTCGGTGACAAGGTCGATGCCGATGCCAAAGCCAAGGTTGAGGAGAAGCGCACCAAGCTCAAGGAGGCCACCGAGAAGGAGGACTACGACGCGATGAAGACCCTGCTGGAGGAACTGCAGCAGGAGCTCTACACCGTGGGTGCGTCCGTTTATCAGCAGGAAGGTGCAGCAGCTGGCGCTGGAGCTCCTGGTGCTGACGCCGGTGCCGACGCTGCGGCCGGTGCCGCTGGTTCGGCAGCCGATGACGTCATTGACGCTGAATTCACCGAATCGAAGTGAGCACCTGCTCCTGATCGGTAATTCCAAGGGGGGCGACGGCCCCCCTTTTTTTATGCCTCACACAAGCAGGATTCCACCCATTCAGCGGTGGCTGGCGTGAGTAGAACACCGTTGCGGTAATGGCCGGTGGCGAGGATGAGACCCGGCTCGAGGACTTCAAGCAATGGTGCGGGCCGATCCACCGGTCGGGCTCTGAGCCCATTCCATTGCTCAATCACGTCGGCTTCGCGCAACCAGTCCGGTGCCCGCTCGTTGAGGCTTCGCATCAGAGCGAATGGTTCGGGCATGGCGTCTGCACCGGGTTCGAGTGTTGCGCCCAGCCACAGCCGACCAGGGCCATCAGGGATCAGATTGAAGCCTTGGTCGACCAACACCCCCGGCCAGTCATGCCAGTTGTCTGGTCCTCCGTTCAGCTTCAGTTGCACGGCCTGGCCGAGAACAGCCGTCATTGGTCGCTGATGTCCCAGTGGTGCCAGTAGGTGTTCACTAGCTAGCGCAGTGCACACCACGACGGTGTCGTGCTTGCTTTGACGGCCTCCAGCCGTGGTCACGGTCCAGCCCCGGTGCTGACGCTCGAGACGATCCACCGCTTCCGGATGGCAGACGACATCGGATGCCTTCAGAGCCTTGCGCAGGGCGATTTGGAGCAGCAGTGGATTCACACGACCGTCGTGCTCAGACCGCAGGCCGCCATGGCTGGAACCGGGCCAGATCAGCGACAGCTGTCCGGGTTCAAGCGTCTTCAAACCCAGATGGCTGCGCTGCTCAGTCAGCGCTTCCATGCGCGCAAAGGTCTCGGCATCATCAGCCACCTGCACGAGTGGTGTGTGCAGCCGCAGGCGTGGTTCCCAGCTCTGGAGTGCGTCGACCCAATCGGGCCATAGGGCCATGCTGCGCTGTCGCATGCGCCATCCCCGGCCGCTGGAACGCCGGAAGACATGCCCCATCAACACGCCGAGGGATGCGGTTGACCCGGTCAGACCATGGGCTTGGTCGACACGCGCGACCGGCTCGCTGAGCCGCGGATCAAACAGACTGACGGCACATCCCTGCTGATGGAGGTGCCAGGCGGTGCCGAGGCCGACAGCCCCGGCACCGATCACAGCAACAGATCGGCTCAGCTGAGGGCCTCAGAGGGAATTACGTCGGAGTAAGCGTCGAATCCTGCTGCGACGGCGCTGTAGGCCTTCTGCATCTTGCTGGCGTCCTGAAGACGAGCTGCTTCATCGAGATCGGCCAGAGCCTGTTTCAGGGTGTTGGCGAGTTGATCGGCCTCCTTGCGCTCGGACTTGCTCAGACGCTGGTTGATATAGAGCATTTCGCGACCCACCTCCTGCATCGGACCGTGGATCAGGTTGCGGGTGAAGGTCCAGTCTTCGGCGCTGACCAGACGAGCCAGTTCTGGAAGACGTGACTTGGTCTCAGCAAACGCTGACGCCTGGCGACGGAGGACGGCGGCATCGTCGGCATGCACGGAGGCCGGTGCCAGCAGACCTGCGGCACCAATACTGAGCGTGATGCAGAGACAGAACGCGGCAAGGCGACGCAGGACGCTCAGCATGGTCAGAGAAAAAATCCCAGCGACTTTAACCAGCTCGCTTCGCGCGGGAGAATCTGTTTTTCCAGTCGTCACGTTGAGCGCTGTCACGGTCATCCTTCAGCTGATCTGTCCCGACCGTTCCGGACTGGTGAGTGATCTGGCCGGATGGGTGGCGGCCAACGGTGGCAACATCCGCCATGCCGACCACCACACCGATTCAGGAGCCGGACTCTTCCTGAGCAGGATTGAGTGGGACCTGGATGATTTCGGCATCCCCAGGGATGCGCTGCCGGCTGCGGCCGCGGCTCTGGCGGAACGACTTCAGGGTCAGGCGCAGCTGCATTTTTCCGATGAGCTGCCGCGGGTCGCCATCTTCGTCAGCAAGCAGAGCCACTGTCTGCTGGATCTGCTCTGGCGTGCGCGCAGCGGGGAACTTCCGATGCAAGTTCCGCTGGTGATCTCCAACCACCGCGTGCTTGAACCGTTGTGTGCCGATTTTGGCGTGGCCTTCACCCACGTGCCCGTGAGCGCCGAGACCAAACCGGATGCGGAGGCGCAGATGCTCGCGTTGCTCGCTGAGCACCAGATCGACCTAGCGGTTCTGGCCAAATACATGCAGGTGCTGAGCGGTGACTTCCTGTCGCGCTTCCCCGATGTGATCAACATTCATCACTCCTTCCTTCCCGCTTTCAAAGGAGCACAGCCGTATCACCGGGCCTGGGAGCGCGGCGTGAAGTTGATCGGCGCCACGGCCCACTACGTCACCGAAGACCTCGACGATGGCCCGATCATCGAGCAGACCATTGCCCACGTCAGCCATCGCGATGAGGTCGAGGATCTGATCCGTCGGGGTCGCGACACGGAGCGCCTGGCCCTCGCGCGGGCGCTCCGGCTTCACCTCCGCCGGCAGGTGATGGTTTATCGCGGTCGCACGGCCGTCTTCGCATGACCGTCGCTCCCATCCACGGCCATCGCGTCATCGGTTGGCGGGCGTTTCAGCTGGGCCTGTTTTTTCTGGCATCCAGTGCCCTGCTGGCCGGTCTTTGTTTTCTGGTCGCCTGCATTGCTGGCAGCCGACAGCGTGCCGTTGGTTTTTGGTCGGACCCCTGGTTGCGCCCGTTGGTCGTGGCCGGGGTTCTGATGGTCATCGGTGCCGGTGTGGCCCACACCGGCTCCTTGGCCTGGGCCGGTCTCGCCAACTGGTTGCCGTTGTTCTGGGCGTTCTGGGCGTTCCGCTGTTTCCTGGATCGATCGGACCGGCGGCACCGGGCTGCGCTGCTGCTGATTGCTGGCACGGTTCCAGTGCTGCTGACCGGCTTTGGTCAGATGCAGTTCGGATGGTCCGGTCCCTGGCAGTTGCTGGGGGGAGGGATTGTCTGGTTCGTGGAGGCTGGGGGAAAACCGGACGGTCGTTTGTCCGGCTTGTTTGATTACGCGAACGTGGCAGGGGCCTGGTTGGGCGTGATCTGGCCGTTCGCGCTTGCCGCCCTGTTGCGTGCCGGGGCTCCCCCTCGCGATCGGGTTCTGGCGCTCGTCTTCAGTGCAGCGACTGTGGCAGCGGTCCTGATGACCCGCTCCCGCAATGCCATGGCTGCGCTGGCTCTGGCGCTTCCATTGGTGATCGGACCAGGCCGCTGGATCTGGCTGTTGCCGCTGTTGTTGGTGCTCGCGTTACCCGTGCTGCTGGCTGTGCTGCCTGGTGTGCCTAGTGGTCTGCAGCAGTGGTGTCTGGCTCGGTTGCCCGAGGTGGTGCAGCAGCGTTTGCTCGAGCGTCAGACCACCAGCAGCCTCACCCGCCTCGCGCAGTGGTCTTTTGCCGTGGATTTGATCGCTGCCCGACCGTGGCTTGGCTGGGGAGCAGCGGCCTTCGCTGTTCTCTACTCACTCCATGCCCAGCGCAACTGGCATGGCCATTCCCACAACCTTCCCCTTGAACTGGCTGTCAACCATGGCTTGCCTGTGGCGGCGTTGGTCGTCTGCACGGTGATACTGCTGTTGATCACCACGCTGAAACGTGGAATGCTCCGTGCTGATCCTCTGGAGCGGGCCTGGTGGGCGGCCTCCCTGGTGATGCTGGGCATGCACGCCACCGATCTGCCCTTCTTTGACAGTCGCCTCAACATCCTTGGCTGGGTTCTGCTGTCAGGGCTGACCGGGTTCCTTGAAGCGGCTCCCGTTACTGCGCCGCTTCCAGCGCCTGATCGTGATGCTCCCTCAGTTTCTCGGGAGTCAGAGGACCCCTGAGGTGCATCCAGGGCAGGCTGCGCGACCGATCCCATTCCTCATGGACCACCTCCGCCCACGGTGGAGGAAGCGGTAACGGGGTGCCGGGGGCCGGTTCCAGTTCGCCGTTGAGGGCGGCCCTGTAGGCCGTCTTCCATCCCCCCAGGCGTTCCCGGCCCTCGCCGACGGCGGCGATCACGGGTGCCAGTCGACGGTCGCTGCGAGAGAGAAGGGCCTGGATCACACTCCAGCCGTAACTTTCCGGACGGAATTCAATCCCCTTCGGTTTCAGGGCTTTGGTGAGGCGTTTGAGCCGCTTTTCCGCTTCGGGTCTGACCCCCTGCCATTGAAACGGGGTCTGGGCTTTCGGCACAAACGTGCTCACACCCAGGGTGAAACGCAGGCCAGGGGTGGCCTTCTTCAGATGCAGCAACAGGGCTGCCGTTGCATCCACATCGGCATCGGTTTCGGTGGGCAGACCGACCATTCCGTAGAGCTTGAGTCCTGAGAGGCCCCCCTGTTTGGCATGGCTGGCCGCTGCATGAATTCCCTCGGTGCTGAGCTTCTTGTTCACCACATCACGCATGCGTTCGCTGCCGCTTTCGATCGCGATCGTGAGCGAGCGGCTGCCGCGTTTGGCCAGGATGCGGCTGAGCTCCGGGGTCACGGTCGCGGCTCGGACGGAACTCACGCTCACCCGGGTGCCGTCAAAACGGTCCTGGTCCAGCCATTGGAGCAAGGCATCGAATTGCGGGTGCTGCGTCACCGACGCCCCAAGCAGACCAAGGCGTTTGGTCGCTTTCAGACCTTTTTCCACTGCGGGAATCAGGCCGTCATCCAGTGAGGGTGTGCGGAAGGGCAGGGTGAGATAACTGGCCAGGCAGAAGCGGCAGAGCTCGGGACAGCTCCGCACCACCTCCACCATGTGAATGTCAGGCCATGCGGCATCCGGTGTGACCACGGTGGAGTGGCTCAGCGTGTTCCCGCGCCAGGTCTGTTTCTCGACCAGCGCAGGAATGTCCGAATCGATCGGCTCGACGGCGACTAGGGCTCCATCGGCGTCGTACCGCGGTGCGTACAAGCTGGGCACATAGACCCCCGGCACCGAGGCCAAGCGTCTGAGGCGTTCTGCCCGCGGGGCGTGGCGACAGCTCTGGACGGCGTCAATGAAGGCCGGAAGCAGCAATTCGCCATCTCCGAGCAGGACGGCATCAAAAAACGGGGCCAGGGGTTCGGGGTTGGCGGTCAGCACGGGGCCTCCACCGAACACGATCGGATCCTGATCGCCGCGCTCCACGGCCCAGATCGGGATCCGTTGGTTGTGCAGCAGTTCGGGCAGCACCGGCCCATCGAGCTCCCAGCTCAGGGAGAGGCCGAACAGATCGCAGTGACGTGGCAGTGGATCACCCTGATCGGTGAACAGCCGACGGACATCCACATCGGGACGCTGGGCCAGGGTTGCCCAGACAATCTGGTACCCAAGGCTTGTGATCCCGATCGAGTAGGTGCTGGGGAACGCCAGGACAGCGTTGAGGGCATCGCTGTCGGGGCGTGCCGGTTCAAACAGGAGAGTTTCTTGGTTCAGGACTCGTCTCCCGGTGCAGTCGGCGGGGGTGGTGCATCGAATGGACGCCTGTGGCGACTGAGTTGCTTCTGCATCCGATCCTCCGAATCCAGCTCCATCCCCATCTGGCGCTCATAGATCGAGTGGGGATTGAACAGACGTGCCACCAGAAAGCTGGACAGGCAGGCCACCAGGATCGGTTTGAGGATCAGGAGATCCTTGGTCAAGGCGAACGCCAGGAACATCGCTGAGATCGGTGTGCGCGAGCAGCCCGCCACAAACGCACCCATCCCGGCGAAGACATAGGTGGTGGGCACATGGCCTGTCAGGGCTTCGACGCCAGTTCCACAGGCCAGACCGATGGCGCCTCCCAGCGTCAGCATGGGCATGAACAATCCACCGGGGGCTCCGGATCCCGCTGCTAATCCAGTGCTGAAGAACAGCACCACGAAACTGGCCAGGGCCAGGGTGCTGTCGGCTTTGCCTTCCCCGATCAGGTGCTTCAGCTCGCTGGGATTGTGAAACGTGTCAGGCAGTGCGGCGTAAACGCAGCCGAGCACAAGGCCGCTGAGGGTCATCCGCAGAATCAGTCGGTCACCGAACCAGCGGCTTCCCTGGCGCTGCATGGTGAGCACATAACGGGTGTAGATCTCGGCCAGAACGCCGACCACCACGCCAAGGGCGATCAGATAGATCAGGTCGATCGGCAGAAAACGAACCAGCGGGGTGTATTCCCGTTCCAGTTGAAATCCGATCGTGCTGCTGAGTCCCCCTCCCCCGGGGTTCAGCCCCAGGAATCCGAGGACATCGGCCCAGGTGTCTGCTGAGAAGGTCGTGATGATGACCAGCAGCAGCACCACCGGTCGCGCCGAGTGCAGCAGTTCTTCGATGGCGTAGATGAAGCCTCCGATCGGGGCGCTGAACACCGCAGCGATGCCTGCGCCGCCACCGGCGGCCACGATCACACGCCGAAACGCCACCGGTGCCCGCAGCCAGCGCGACATCTGCCAGGCCACCGAGCCGCCCATCTGAACGGCGGGACCCTCCGGTCCCAGGGGAAAGCCGGATCCGATGGCGATGATGCCTGCCACCAGTTTCACCAGGCCCACCTGCAGCCCCATGGGAACAGCCCTGTGACGCAGGAAGCCCATGATGTGGGTGATACCTGCTCCGCCTGCGGCTGGGGACAGGTTGGTGACCAGCCAGCCCGAGAGCATTCCCCCAAAGGCCCCGAGGGCTGGCAGCACAATCCAGGCCGGGAAGTCCTCCAGGAGATTGAGGCGCCAGTCCCGGAGCAGGTTGATGCCGCTGGTGAACAGCAGGCCGGTGATGGCTGCCCCCAGTCCGGTGAGTGAGAGCGCCAGAACCACCACCAGCCAGCGACGTTCCAACAGCAGGCGGATGCTTCTGCTGGATCCGAGGTGGTGGCGGCGTTGCTTGGGTTCGCTCAGGGAGGGCATGCGGTGATCAGGACCCCGCTAGAACGGCGGCTTCGTCGTCGACGCTGACCACACGACCCTGATCCTCGAAGCCGGTGATCTGATCGAAGTTCAGATAGCGGTAGAGCTCGTCGGACAGGGGGTCGATCTTCTCGGCCGCGATGCTGCGGTACTCCTCGGGTGTGGGGATCCGGCCCAGTTGGGCACAGACCGCAGCCAGTTCGGCACTGCCCAGATACACCTGCGCGCCTTTGCCGAGTC
>JBGKDR010000412.1:0-1996 GCA_042954225.1 Parasynechococcus sp. | reverse complement strand
CTATCTGCTCTCGATGCTGCGGGAAATCTTCTTCGGCAAGGAAAAAGCAGAGCTGGTCGACCACACCAACCTGGTGGATGCCGAGCCCCGTGAGGTGTACATCATCGGTTGTCTGTTGGTGCCGATCATCGGCATCGGCCTGTACCCAAGGTTGATGACGGACAGCTACCGCAGCTCGATCGAAGCCCTGGTCACGCGCAACCTTGGCGCGATGGAGCAGATCAGCCAGCCGACAGCCCCGCTCATTCGTGGCCAGGCTCCAGTTCCCGCGCTGCTGCAGGCCCCAGCTCTCAACGCGTCATAAAACACGTATCGAAGCTGTCGTCAGAGTCGATCAGTTTGCGTAAGTTCTGGGGATCCGTGTCGACCGTCCTCGGACACCATGCGCCAGATCAACTTCACCCTGATCTTCAGCTTCGGTTTGTTGATGGTGTTCTTCACCTTGGTGAACACCGCGCCCACCACGGTTCATGTGTTCCCGGGGGTGGAATACACCATGCCTCTGGCGGCACTTCTGCTTGTTGTGGCCGGTCTCGGTGCCACAGCTGCCTGGTTGTTCGCCAGCTGGAGCGGGATGCTGAACAACGTGGAGCAAATCAAGAAAGCCGGCGAGTACGAAGCCCAGCAAGTGCGGATTCAGGAGCTGGAAACCGATCTCAACCGGTATCGCTCCACCGTGGAAACGCAGCTGGGCCTCCTGCCGGCGACCACCGTGAGCCACGAGAGCAGCACGGAGTCCAATTCCGAGGACTGAGCCCGCTGGGGAATCGTCAGCGCTGGCGCCTTTGAGCACTGCTCGATACCTTTCGAGCAGTGAAGCCCCGAGGTGGCGCAGGTGGAATCCCGTCAGGGTGCCGATTCCGGTGCTCGCCTCGCCATCCGCCTGCTTCAGGATGCTGCCCAACGCGGGGATCTCGATCCATGGGATGTGGACGTGATTGCCGTGATCGATGGCTTCCTCGATCAACTCAGACAACGCATCGACGTGCCCGTTCAGGTCGCGACTGCACTGGCTGGTCAGGGTGGCCGTTATGAGCGCGACCTGGCCGACAGCAGTGAAGCCTTCCTGGCCGCTTCGGTCCTCGTCGGCCTCAAGGCCGAAATGCTGGAAACCAGCATGCTGCCCCCAGCTCCGGAGCTGGAGGAAAGCTTCGACGCCGAACTGGAGGCGTCCGACTGGCTCGCTCCAGTCATCGATTTACCCCGGCGACCCGAGCGCCACCTGCTGCGTCGCCCCGTGGCCCCACCGCCGTTGCGGCGTCCCGTGAGTCTGGGAGAACTGATCGAACAGCTGGAAACCATCGCTGAGCAGCTGGAGTCCGACGAGCTGGCCGCCAAGCGCCGGCAACGCCGCAAACGCTTCAGCAATCAGGACGCCATCGCCCAGGTGGCCGGGCTGGCGCACCGGGAGAAGCTGCCGGAAACCACCGCGGCCCTTGGAGTCTTCCTCAATGGCTGGGAGGACGCCTGCGACTGGATGGATTTTGAACAGCTCGTGGCCCGTTGGTCCGAGGTGGCACCAACCGATCTCGACACCGATCGCGTCGGAGTGTTCTGGGCACTGCTGTTCCTGTCCTCCCAGGGTCGCGTCGAACTCGAACAGAGGGACTGGCTCCATGCTCCCCTGCAGCTGAAACGTCTCTGCCAGGCAGGGACTGCAGTGCAGGGGTCCCTGGAGATCGTCAACGTGCCAGCTCCGACGCCGGACCGGCCAGCTCTGGCGGCCTGACACGGGGTTTATCCTGCACCAACCTGTGATGCCTGATACGCCGATGAAGGCGATGATTCTGGCGGCTGGTAAGGGGACGAGGGTTCAGCCGATCACCCACGTGATCCCCAAGCCGATGATTCCCATCCTGCAGAAGCCAGTGATGGAATTTCTGCTGGAATTGCTCAAGGAGCATGGGTTCACCGAAGTGATGGTGAACGTCTCCCACCTGGCAGAAGAAATTGAGAATTACTTCCGCGATGGCCAGCGCTTCGGCGTCGAAATTGC
>JBGKDR010000411.1:0-1799 GCA_042954225.1 Parasynechococcus sp. | reverse complement strand
CAGGGATTGCCCGCACGGTTCGGTCGGTCGCTCGCCGGGTGATCCGTCGCAGGGTCGTGAGCGGGCTGGCCGATGCGCTGGTCTTGGCCATCATCCCCTCAGGGCAACCGAATTGTTGAATTTAACATGCGTACAATCTGTGTTCTGGATGATATTTGCTATTGATTTCTGCGGGATTTGCCTTTTGATCAATTGCGCTGTTATTTGACCCCCAGGCGCTCACCTTTGTAGCCGGCATTGTCCCTCACTTGCTGGCACCAGGCTGTGTTGTCGAGATACCAGGCCACGGTCGCTTTCAAACCTTCGCTGAAGTTGTGGCGAGGATGCCAACCCAGTTCCGTGCTGATCCGTGTGGGGTCAATGGCGTAACGACGGTCATGGCCGGGTCGATCGGTGACGCGTTTGATCAGCTCAAGGTGTGAGCTTGCGCGTGTCTGGCGTTGATCGAGTTCACGGCAGATGGTTTCCACCACATCACGATTGGTGGCTTCCCCGTGCCCACCAACGCAGTAGCTGCGTCCGTTGTCGCCGCGGCATGCCGCTAGCAGCAGAGCATCGACATGATCTTCGACATACAGCCAGTCCCGCACGTTGAGACCATCGCCGTAGAGCGGGATGTCATCCCCTGCTGACGCCTTGAGAATCACCACCGGGATCAGTTTCTCCGGAAACTGCCAAGGGCCGTAATTGTTGGAGCAGTTGGTGAGAACCACCGGCAGTTGGTAGGTGTGGTGCCAGGCCTGCACCAGGTGATCACTGGCCGCCTTGCTTGAGGAGTAGGGGCTTCGCGGGTCGTAGGGCGTGGTTTCGCTGAAGCGTCCCTCTGCACCAAGACTTCCAAACACTTCATCGGTGCTGATGTGGTGCATCCGGAAGGCGTCCCGGCGATCGCCACTCAGGCCCTCATAGTGCTCCCGAACAGCCTGGAGCAGGTTGTAGGTGCCGGTGACATTGCTCTCGATGAAGACGCCAGGTCCGGAGATGGATCGATCCACATGGCTTTCCGCAGCGAGGTGCATCACCAGATCGGGATCAGCCGTGCGCACGGCCTCTCGCACACCATCCGCATCGGTCAGATCCACGCGCAACAGATGGTGCCGTTGCGCCGCTGAACCGCCGAGGGTATCGATCGTTCGGGTGATCGAGGTCAGATCACTGGCATACCCCATCTTGTCGAGGTTGTAGACCGTCGCGTCGCTCTCGCTCAGAAGGCGTCGAACCACGGCTCCACCGATGAAGCCAGCGCCTCCCGTGACGAGGATCCGCTTCCGGCCTGCGAGCAGATCAGCGGCGGTGGGCATCGGAGTGGTCATGGATGGCTGGATGGCGGGGTCGTTGCGGTTTGGGCACTGTTGCGCAGCACGGTTCGCAGAGCCCGGCGCCAGTGTTCACCGTTGAGTTGCAGGGCCTCTCGGGTTCCCTTGCAATCGAGCAGGGAGTAACTCGGCCGGTCGGCCGGGGTCGGGTAGTCGCTGGTGCTGATCGGGTTGACCTCGGCAGGACTGGGGAGAAGCCCCAGTTCACTGCCCAGTTCTCCGATGGCGACGGCGACGTCATACCAGCTGGCAGCACCGGAGTCGCTCCAGTGCATGATCTCCGGCAGCCCCTGGGTGGAACCCAGCCGGATGCACTGCCAGCAGGCCTGGGCCAGATTGAGCGTGCTGCTGGGGCATCCCACCTGATCGGCCACCACGCCGAGGGTGTCGCGTTCCCGATGCAGGCGGAGCATGGTGAGAGCGAAATTTCGGCCCACGGGGCCCATCACCCAGCTGGTGCGCAGGATCAGGGCGCGGGCATCA
>JBGKDR010000410.1:0-1762 GCA_042954225.1 Parasynechococcus sp. | reverse complement strand
TCAAACATTTCCTCGACGAACGACTGCAGGATCACGGCACGGGGATCTTTGACGCGGTACTCCCGATGGCCGAATCCCATGATCTTGCGTTTGGCCGCCATCGCTTCATCGAGATAGGCGCCGGCCTGATCCGGACTGCCTATGTCCTCGAGCATCGCCAGCACATCCTCGTTGGCACCGCCATGCAAGGGGCCGGCGAGGGTGCCCACCGCAGACGCCACAACGGCATAGGGATCGGTCAGCGTGCTTGCCGTGACGCGTGCACTGAAGGTGCTGGCATTCAGGCTGTGCTCGGCATGCAGCATCAGGCAGCGGTCAAAAATCCGTGCCGCCAAGGGGTCCGGCTCCCGCTCCGTGAGCATGTAGAGGAAGTTGGCCGAGTAGGCGAGATCATCGCGGGGCTGGATCGGATCCTGGCCTTTTCGGATCAACTGAAACGCGGCCACCATCGTCGGGATCTTGGCGATCAGACGCACGACAGCCTTGTAGATGTAATTCGGGTCATCGATGGCCCGTCGTGAATAAAACAGCCCCAGGGCCGCAGCGCTGGACTGCAGGGCATCCATCGGGTGGCCCGTGGCGGGAAAACACTTGAGCATGTCCCGCACCCGAAAACTCACGCGGCGGTGCATCTGCACTTCATGCTCGAAGGCGTTGAGCTGGTCGCGGGTGGGAAGCTCTCCCCAGATCAGCAGATACGCCGTCTCCAGGAAACTGCTGTGCAAAGCAAGCTCCTGCATGGGGTACCCCCGGTAAGTGAGGAGGCCCTTTTCACCGTCGATATCGCAGATCGCCGACTGGGTCGCCGGCACTCCGTCCAGTCCAGGCCGTAATTCAATCCCCGTTTTCGCATGACGCAGGTCACCGGTCTGCTGCTGTGCCAACGCCCCGATCCATGAACTCCTAGCTGCAACCTAAGCCGAGGTGTCCAGGATCAGCCGAGGTCTCAGCAGCGCCTGGAGCGTCCAGGCGCCATCCAGACATCGCAGATGAACCACACCCGCTTTCCTGAGGGCCAGGCGTCCTGGGGAGAGACCCAGCAGACGACAGGCCAGAGCACTGAGGTCGGGTTCATGCCCCACCAGCACAACGGACTCCTGGAGCCCTTCAATCAGATCGCCGAGCTGGCCTCCAGGCCTGAGGCGCTCATCCAGGCTGAGCGAGGGCGCCAGACCGACCTCCTGGGCAATGGCGGCGGTCTCGCGAGCCCGGAGCAGGGGGCTGCTGATCAGCCGATCCAGCTGCAGGCCCCGACGCACAAGGGCTTTCAGCACAGCCCTGGAACGCTCACGGCCTCTCTGTGTCAGCGCCCGGTCGGGATGGTCAAGGCCCGCAACCCGCGCCTCGGCGATGCCATGGCGCAACAGCAGCAACTCAACCGAGGTCGAGGCGGCCATGGAACGGCACCAGGGTCTGCTGATCCTCGACATGGTCACGATCCACGGCCAGGGCCAGGCCTTCGACATGCCCCTGGAGGGGATTGCCACCGAGCACCTGGAGCAACTGCCATGGCCGCCACTGGCTCAACACCCCTGCCGCAGGACCCGCATCAAGGATCAACCCCTGAGCAGGATCGGCATCGGTCGTGAGCTGCTGCCAGGTGTCAAGCAGTGGCTTGAGGGATCGGGTGTCGCGGCGTTGACCGAGGGCAGCAAGGGTCTCGCCCCACCAGTTGCGATCCGTGCCCTCAGCGCGTGCCAGGGCCAGCCGCGCCTCCAGTCCCTCCGTCCGCCCTCTCTGGCGCACCAGTCGGGTCCAGACC
>JBGKDR010000409.1:0-4708 GCA_042954225.1 Parasynechococcus sp. | reverse complement strand
GGCCTCACGCCCACTGGGGATCGTGATCCGCACAGGCAGCAGTCGATCCAGCTCCTGGCGTTGGGCCCAGGGCATGTCGCCCCAGAGGGCCTCCTCCAGCTCCGGGCCCTGGAGATCGCGCCAGCTCTGGCAGTGCTCCAGCGCTGGTCCCAGCCAGCTGTCGAGGCTGGCCAGCAGATGCGCCTGGCTCCGCTCCAGCCACGGCGGGCCCAGGGAACGGTGCACCAGCTCCAGACGGCAACGAAGCTGTTCGCTGCGATCCGTCCATGGCAGCTCCCGCAGCGATCCCATCTGCTCGAGCCGCTGAATCAGCAGCGCGCGGCAGTGCTCGCCGGAGGGCGTCGGCTGGGCTTCCTCCCGCAGCACGAGCTGGCCAAGCCGCAGTTGTCTGCGTGCCTGAATCCGTTGCTGCGCCTCGTCCCAGCGGACGCTGTCCTCCCAGACTGCCTGCTCCGTCGCCAACGCTTTGAGGCTGGCGCTGGACAGGGGCAGGGCCAGCTGGATCCGGCAGTCCCGTCCACCCAGATCGAGTCGTGCCACGGCAAGGGCCGTCTGTCCCCACAGCGGATCCTCGGGTCTCAGGATCGCCCCGCGCCCCTGCCGCAACTGATAGCGCCCTGGTTGACCCTCCCGTTGCACCGCCAGCCATTCCGGGAATGCGCAGAGCAGCAGGTCGGCGGCGATGCCATCCCTGGCGTCAAGACTGTCTGAGCCTGCGTTGTCGCCGTTGTTCAGGGCGGCCAGTTGTTGCCGCAGTTGCCGACTCAGCTGCTGCTGCTGGCGGCATTCCCGGAGCCGATCGAGCGCCTCGAGGCGACGCCCGAGATCGGCGCCGGCGTCCCGGCCGGCCAGGGGATCCCGATCGCTCAACAGGGCAGCCAGGTCACAGCCCAGCTCAGGGCAGCCCCGCCGCTGGGCCTCCAACATCAATAGCCCCAGTCTGGGATGCACGCTCAAGCGGCTGAGTTGGCGGCCCGTTGCGCTGAGTCCTCCTTCCGCGGTCACCACATCCATGGCCTGCAGTGTTCGCTGCCCTTCCTGGAGGGCAGCCGGTGAAGGTGGGTCCAGCCACGGCAACGCGTCCCCCAATCCGGCGCCCCACTGGGCCAGCTCCATCACCAGCGGCATCGGGTCGGCCAGCTGCAGCTCGGGAGGACTGAAGGCAGGGCGCCGCTGCTGTTCTGCGGGTGACCACAACCGCACGCAGGTGCCGGGGCCCTGACGCCCTGCCCGGCCTCGGCGCTGGTCAGCGCTGGCCACACTGGAGGGAACGGTCTCGAGCCCTTCCATCCCGGTGTTCGGGTCGTAGCGCAGTTGCCGGCTGAGACCGCTGTCGATCACCAGGCCCACGCCCTCCACCGTTACGGAGCTCTCCGCAATGGCGCTGGAGAGAATCACGCTGCCCGCCTGGTCCGGGCCGCAGCGCTGCAGGGCCCTCGACTGGTCGCTGAGGGGCATCTGGCCATGGAGCATCTGGATCGACCAGTCCTGCAGTGATGCACTGGCACTGAGCAGGGCATGGCAACGCCGAATCTCCTGGAGTCCAGGCAGGAACACCAGGGCTCCCTGACGGCTGGGCAGGTTGAGAGCATGGGCCTCGATGGCCCGCAGCACCTGCTGCGGCAGCGATTCATCCGGTCGCGGCGGTTGATGGATCGTGTCCACCGGGAAGGCGCGGCCGTCGCTCTCCAGCACGGTGGCCTGGGGAAGGCGCTCCCTCAGGTCGGAGAGATCGAGCGTGGCGGACATGACCACAACCGCCAGGTCCGGTGCCAGCAGGGGTCGCGCTTCCTCCAGCAGGGCGAACGCCAGATCGGCATCTCGCCGGCGTTCATGGAATTCATCGAAGAGCAGGCATCGCACCCCCTCAAGCGAGGGGTCGGCCTGGAGTCGACGCAGAAATAGGCCATCAGTGATCACCTCGACTTCGGTCGCTGCCGAGCGTCGCGATTCCCCGCGCACGGAATAGCCGATGCGGCCCCCGACGTTGTCGTTGAGGGAGGCCGCCAGTCGTGAGGCCGCTGAACGGGCCGCCAGACGCCGTGGTTCCAGCATCCAGATCTGACCGTCTGCAGGAAGGGCAGGTTGTGCGTCCAGCGCCCCGATCAGAGCCAGAGGAACACGGGTCGTTTTCCCTGCCCCCGGAGGTGCCTGCAGCAGGGTGGTGCTACCGGGGCTGACCGCTGCACAGATGGCCGGCAGCAGCGCATCGATGGGAAGGGCGCTCAAGCCAGCGGGCGATTCAGTGGACCAGGTTGATCAAACCCACCAGCATCAGGGTGCTGATCGCACCGATGGCCGCCAGCAGACGCACCAGCGGGCCGAATGACATCACGAGGTTGGCCATAAAGAGTTCCTTAAAGGCCGGAGTCATTCCGTTCTAGGTCTGATGCCCGTGGCGGCGCTGCTGTTGTTTGCACGCATTCACAGATCGAGACGATGCGTGATCTTGTGGATTCAGCGCACGTGGCGGGTGCCGTCCACAGGGTGGTATTCCTCGCCGGTCAGTTCTTCGAAAACGATGGCTGGCAGGCCGGTTTCGAACATCGTCTGCAGGGCTTCCTTGAGATACGGGTTCCAGCCACCGGTGCTCACCTGACCGTGGCGCACGGTCCAGTCCCAGGTGCCTTGCAGGTCACGGGGGATCCGGCCTTCCCGATCGCGGCGCGCCACCAGGTCAAGGGATTCCACCAGGCCGACTTGAATCGGATCTTTGCCGTAGGAGGGGGTCAGGCTGAGTTCCAGACGCACCGGGTCCTCCTTCACCATCCGCAGGCGAAAACGCGGAGGCAGTTTGACCGCCTTGATGACCGCCGCAACGATGCGTGTTCTCTGATCCACTCGATCCAGCCCTCTTCGGTTCCGTAACGGTGTCGGGAGATGACACCAACGGTTCCAATTTATTCAGCGCCGCTCCCACGGGACGCATCCGTGTCTCCTGCGTCGTCGCTGAAGCGCACGGTCAGCAAGTCCTCCTCGGTGATGCGCCCTTCGCTGTCCAGCAGTTCCGGATGCACGGTGACGCGACCGGTTCGATCACTCGGCTCCTCCGGAACCAGAGGTCCGCTGGCCGCCCGGAATCCTTTTCCCATCACGCGGAAGGCTTGCCACAGCAGCGCCACGAAGATCGCGCCGTAGAGGAGGGGAAACAATGAACTGAGCATCGGGGTCGGCATCGACCATGCTGCCTATCTTCGCGCTCCAGGGGTGGCGGTTGCATTTGGTCATGGATTGACGCCGCTCCTCCCCTCGTCTGGAGTGCTTCCTCTGCCTACGGTTCTGGCAATCAACGGCTGATGCGCTGTGTCGCTGAACGTCATCTTTCGCTGCGTGGGTTGGGCGGGGTCCCTGGCTGTGATGACCGCAGCGCTGCCGGAGCTGGCCTGGAAGGCGCCATCGCAGCTGGCTGAAGCCGCCCCGTTGCAGCAGGGTCTCTCCCGGCAGTCCTTCGTCGCCGATGCCGTCGCCCGTACGGGGCCGGCGGTGGTCACGCTGGAAACGGCTCGGACGGTGCAACGCTCAGGTCTGCCGTCGGGACTGCTGCGGGACCCCCTGTTCCGCCGGTTTTTCGGTGATGCCATGGGCGGTGGCACCCCCCGCGAGCGGGTGCAGCGGGGGCAGGGCAGCGGCGTGCTGTTTTCCTCGGATGGGCTGCTGTTGACCAACGCCCATGTGGTCGAGGGCGCGGATCAGCTCACGGTGGGACTGTCCGATGGACGACGGGTGGAAGGCCGGGTGATCGGCACCGATCCCCTCACGGATCTGGCGGTGGTGCGTCTCAGCGGATCGGGACCCTGGCCGACGGCCAGGCTCGGTGATTCCGATCGCCTGCAGGTAGGGGATTGGGCGATTGCGGTGGGCAATCCCTATGGGCTGGAGAGCACCGTCACCCTTGGCATCATCAGCAATCTGAACCGCAACGTCTCCCAACTCGGAATCTCCGATAAACGCCTGGATCTGATCCAGACCGATGCGGCCATCAACCCGGGGAACTCAGGCGGGCCGTTGCTGAATGCCGATGGTGAGGTGGTGGGCATCAACACCCTTGTCCGATCGGGGCCGGGGGCTGGACTTGGCTTTGCCATTCCGATCAACCGTGCCCGGACGATTGCCGCCCAGCTGGTCAGCAACGGCCGTGCCAGTCACCCGATGGTGGGGATTCGTCTCTCGTCGGTGCCGGCTGAGCGACCTGGGGCTGCGGCGCCTGCCGGCGCGGTGGTGCGTTCCGTTGCGCCCTCAGGGCCGGCAAGCCGCTCCGGCGTCAAGGTCGACGACGTCATCGTTGCGATCAATGGTGTGGAGATGCAATCTCCAGCAGACGTCGTCAGTGCCGTGGAGCGGCATGGTGTGGGGACGCCGTTGCAGATGACCGTTCGGCGTGGGGATCAGGCTCTGACCCTGGCTGTCACGCCAGTTGATCTGAGCGCCCTGACGTCCTCGTGAATCCGCAGGGAATCACTCGTCGGAATCCTTGAGCTGCTCAACGCAGCGGGTGATGCACTCACCGTCATCGAGGGAGCAGGTGGTGATGCATTCGAAATAGGTCTCCACCGCATCCCATGTCTGGTCTTGTTGCTCACGGGCATGGCCTGTCGTGGACCTGGGACCGAGCGGGGAGGTCATGGAGTGGGTCTGTGGAGATCGGTTTTGTCAGCCTATGCACATGTTTTCGCTGGGTAAAGCGAATTGAGTCGTCATGCCTACAGGG
>JBGKDR010000408.1:0-1508 GCA_042954225.1 Parasynechococcus sp. | reverse complement strand
TTGTTTTGTGGTTTCGGAGATCCGTAACGAACCGAACTGATTCAGGGGCCAATACCGCCAGATCGCTGTCCCAATCACGTTGTCTTCCGGCAGTGCACCCCAGAGATGGGAGTCCAGGCTGGCGTTGCGGTTGTCCCCCATCACCCAAAGCATGTGCTCTGGAACGGTGACCGGGTCCATGGCGTAACCGATTGATTCAGCAATCCAGGGCTCCTCCACCGCGATGCCATTGCGAATCAACCGACCATCCGCAACGGCGATGTTGTCGCCGGCCTGGCCGACAACACGCTTGATCAACGCTGCCTGCGGGTCATAGCCGGCGGCGGTGAGGTTGTCGGGTGGCCTGAACACCACCACATCTCCTAGGTGCAGCTGATGGTTCAGCCGTGGCTGAATCTTCTCCACCAAAATCTTGTCCTGCAATTGCAGGGTCGGGAGCATCGATCCTGATGGGATCCAGCGGGGTTCGATCACCGCCCAGCGCAGTAACAGAGCGGCCAGTGCCCAGAGCAGAAGACTGCGCCAGAAGCCCCAATCGGGTCCGGAGTTCTGCTCCGGTTTCTGGGTGGCGTTCGAGGACGGGGGCATGGCTGACCGAAGATCATCCCAGCCTGATGCCTCGCTCTGCCCACCGCCCGCACCAATCTCGAGGCCGCGCTCGTTCTGCTGCAAGCGTTGATCAGCCAAGGGCTGCAGGAGCTTGTGCTCTGTCCTGGCAGTCGCTCGGCGCCCTTGGCCATTGCCGCCGGTTGTCTCGCTGAGCAGGACGCGATCAGGCTGCACACGGCGATTGATGAACGCTCGGCCGCTTTTCTTGCCCTGGGTCTGGCGACGGGATCCGGCTCTCCAACAGCGGTGATCACCACGTCGGGGTCGGCCGTTGCCAACCTGCTTCCCGCCGCCGTGGAAGCGGACCGGTCCTGCCAACCGCTCCTGTTGCTGACGGCGGATCGTCCGCAGCGACTGAAAAACTGCGGTGCCAACCAGACCGTCAACCAAGAGGATTTCCTGGCCCCGGTCTGCCGATGGGTTGGATCCGGACCCCTGTCGGGTCTTGATCAGCTGGACTCAACCGCCTTGGTCGATCTGGCCCAGGCGGCCTGGAGTTGCTCTCTGCAGACTTCCTCCGCGGCGCCAGGCCCGGTTCATCTGAATCTGCCCTTTGATGAGCCGCTGCATCCCTCGCTGGAGGACCAGGAGCAGGTCGACGTCGCCGGTCTTCAACCAACGGTTGAACGGTTGATTCAGTCATCTGGATCAACGGCAGTTGCAGAGATCAATGAACCAGGTCCTTGCTTGGACCCAGCCAAGCCCGGGGTGGTGGTGGCCGGTCCCTGGCGTGGTCTGGCGACCGCACGGCCGGGGTTTCAAACGGCCCTTCAACGCTGGTGCCAGGCCACCGGTTGGCCTGTTCTGGTGGATCCGTTGGCGGCTGTTCCGGACGACTGCCCCGGTTGTGTGGCGTCCTGGGAGCTGATGCTGGACAGCTGGACACCTCCTGATGACCT
>JBGKDR010000407.1:0-4497 GCA_042954225.1 Parasynechococcus sp. | reverse complement strand
GCCAGGTGGTCGATCAGCAGGGGCATCAGCAGCTGGGTGCTGCAGAAGCGGCCGTGTTCGTCGACAGCGGCGATGCGGTCGCCGTCGCCATCAAACACCAGCCCCACCGCTGGTGTTCCAGCGGCGGTTGAGGCTTTGACGGCGTTGATCAGCTCACCGAGATAAGGCGCCAGGGGTTCCGGTGGATGCCCTCCGACCAGCGGATCACGGGTGCTGCGGATGTCCTCGACCCAGCCCTCGGCCACAGGACCCAGCAACTCCGGCACACAGCCCGCGGCGGATCCGTGCATTGGGTCGACGATCAGCTTGAGGTTCATCGCCCGCAATCCCGCCACCAGCGGTTGCAGGTTCAATTTTTTTCGCAGTCCTGCCAGGTGTTCGCCGCGCCCATCGAAGCGGGGGGTGTCCCTCTGGATCGGCACGGTGATGCCCCCAGCGGCCAGCCGTCGTTCCACCGCTGCGGTGAAGTCCCCTTCCACGGACCCGCCGAAGGGGCCCTTGATTTTCAATCCCAGCCATTCGGCAGGGTTGTGGCTGGCCGTGATCACCAGAGCGCCCAGGGCCTTGCGTTCCACCACGGCCCAGCTGCAGGCCGGGGTGGGCACAGGAGACTCGGTCAGCAGGGGCTCCAGCTCGCAGCCATGCACGGCAGCAGCAATTGCCTCTGCCAGTTCCGGTGCCAGGAAGCGCCGGTCGTAGCCGATCACCACGGTGCGGCTGTCCAGCTCGGCGGGGGCGCGATGGGCCAGTTCCCGGGCCGCCGCCGCCGCCACCGGCAGCAAACGCTCCACGGTGATGTCAACGCCGAGTACACCGCGCCAGCCATCGGTGCCGAACTGAATCGGTGCGGCTTTGAGGGGCAAGGGGGCCGAGGACATGGATGACCTTGCAGTGCATTTGATCTAGCAGGTGCTCGCCGTAGGGTCCCTGCATGGGTGCCACCACGCCTGCCGCCAACGTGCTGACCGATCGTCTGCTTCGCAGCTGGCTGCGCTGTCGGCGTCGGGCCTGGCTGGACCGTCACGGCGATCCCTCCGATCGGCGCTGGACCGCCCATCGCAATCTTCAACTGGATGATCAGCAGCGCTGTTTTGTGGCCCTGATGCCCGAACGCCCGGGCCATGGGGAAGCAGCCTGTGCCGCCGGGGCCGCCGGAGTCGTCGGTCTTCGCCTCAAGGGGGAGGGTCCGGCCGGGGAGCGCCTGGAGGCGCATCCGCCGCTGTTGCGTCGGGTCAAGGGCCAGAGCCGCTGGGGCGCCTTCGCTTACCAGCCGGTGATGGCCAGGCAGGGCCGGCGGATGACGCGTGAACACCAGTTGCCCCTCGCGTTGATGGCCCATCTGCTCGAACAGCACCAGCAGGCTTCCATCTCCGAGATGCTCGTGGTGGGCGGCGGTGGCCGTCGCCTGGAACGCGATCGGGTCGGCTTCTCAGCCGGCCTGCGGCGGCAGCTGGACGAGAGTCTGCGCAAGTTGTCGCAAGACCTCGGCCGCGACACCCCACCACCCCTGGCAGCGGACCGGCGCAAGTGCAGCCTCTGCAGCTGGCGACGCTCCTGCGCTGCGGTCGCTGCGGAGGAAGGGCATCTCAGTGAGGTGAGTGGCATCGGGGCGAAACGCCGGGAGATGCTGCAGCAGCTGGGTATCGAAGGTCTGCAGGACCTGGCGGCAGCGGATCCCCAGCAGCTGGCTGAGCGCATGGCTCGGTTCGGGGAGCAGCACGGGGAGGCCGCCCATGGCTTGGTGGCTCAGGCCCGGGTCCAGCGTGATGGCGCTGTGGAGCATCTGGACGTTGCCTCTGCTCTTCCCGAATTGCGCGATGCCCCTGGCGTGTTGCTCTACGACATTGAATCCGACCCGGATGCCCGCCACGACTTCCTCCACGGCTTTCTGCGCCTTCCCCGTCGTCCCGATGGCAGCTGGGATCTGACAGAGGCGACTTATGTCCCCGTCCTCGTTCTGGCTGAGCACGGCGAAGCGCGCACTTGGACCCGTGTCAACCGTCTGTTGCGCCGGCATGCCGCCTGGCCGGTTCTCCATTACGGCGAGACGGAAACCCTGGCCTTGCGACGGCTGGCCCAACGTCAGGGCGCCTCAGATCGTGAGCTGAAGCAGCTGAAGCTGCGCCTGGTGGATGTGCACGCCAGGATCCGACGCCATTGGCGGTTACCCCTGAGCAGTTACGGCCTCAAGGCCGTGGCGGCCTGGCGAGGGTTTCAGTGGAGCCAGCCGGGGGTTGATGGCGCTCGGGCCTTGCTCTGGTGGCGGCAGTGGCAGGGCACTGGGCCCGAGCGGCGCGGCAGCACCCATGCCCTGCGCTGGATCTTCCGCTACAACCGCGACGACTGCCTGGCGACCTGGGCGGTGGCCCAATGGCTGCTGGAGGCTGAACAAACCCCGCAGCCTTAGGTCTGCGGGGGATCCTCCACACCGCTTGGCCTGCGCAGGGTCAGGGTCTGTCCGTCCGGGCCGCTCAGGCTCGTTTCATCCAGCATTGATCGACGCACCAGGGCCAGGCCAATCCAGCCCTGCATGCCGTCATTGACTGCTGAGGTGATGCTGCCGGCGCGGTCTTCACCGCGGCTGAGCCGGTCGCCGACGTTGACGGGGTCGGGACTGGACCAGAAGCGAAGTTGCTGCTTCACCCCGTCGCGGCTGGCGAGTTTGGCCATCGTTTCCTGGCCGAGATAGCAGCCTTTGCTGAGGCTCACCCAGCTGGTCAGGCCCAGTTCATAGGGGTTGGTGTCACCGTTCAGCTCACCGCTGCCCGGCCAGCCCCGCTCGAGTTGCCATCGCTCGAGGTCGGCGGCATCGAGCGTTGGCATCGCATCACCCTCCAGCCATTCCCCGACCGAGCCTGCGCTGAGGGCCTGGCGCCGACGCTGCATCCGGGTCGTTGTCAGCCGGACGCGATCCGCGGGAAAAATCACCCGGTCAAAGCCCTGCGCGACCGTCTCGGCTTCGCCGGCCAGGAGCAGCACATCGGCTCCATCGGCGTCCAGGCGGACTTCCAGGAGAGCCTGCACCCGGCCGGTGGCCGTGAGCCAGCAGCTCTGGATCAGTGCGTCGGTGGGGGCCGCCTGCAGGTCAGCACTGGTCTGCCCCTGAAGAAATCCACGGGCGCCGGCACCCTCCAGACGAAGGGTCGGAAACATGGCATCCCACACCGCCGTCATGCCCCCAGCTCCAGTGAACAGGCGGAAATCTCGGAGAGGCGGAACAGGCTGACCAGATCCAGGTCCGCTGCCGCCATGGCATCTGCCCCGCCCTCTTCGCGATCCACGATCGTGATCACCCGCTGCACGCGATATCCCGCGTCCCGCAGTTGATGCACGGCCTTGAGGGAGGACCCGCCGGTGGTGACCACGTCCTCCAGCACCGTGATCACGCTGCCGGGTTCCGGCAACGGGCCTTCCAGCCAGGCGCCTGTGCCGTGCCCCTTGGCCTGTTTCCGCACGATCAGCGCATCCAGGCTTCGCTCACGCTGCGCCGCCAGCATCGCCACTCCGCTGACCAGGGGATCGGCGCCGAGGGTCAACCCCGCCACCGCAACGGCGGACTCCTCAACGTGGGCCAGCATGCCGGCGCTGATCAGGGCGAGCCCGGAGCCACTGAGACTCACGGGCTTGCAGTTCACGTAGTGCTCGCTCTGGCGGCCGGACGCCAGGGTGAACTGGCCGCGGCGATAGGCCAGCCGTGCCAGCCGTTCAAGCAGAACCTGGCGCTGCTGCTCGCTCGTTCCGGACAGTGGGGTCATGGGACTGGCCGCAGACGAAATCATTCCTTAGTTTGCGTGGAGAGGTTCTCGTCACCGTGCTGCTCCGCCTGCTGTCGGCTCAGGTCGTCCTACCGGCGTTGTTGAGCGCTGCAGCGCTGGCCGGACCGATGGTCTGCACCACCAGCCTGGAGGCGCCCGATGCGGCGGCCCCCGAGGGCGCCGCACCCGTGGCCCTGACCACCTGTGAGGCCGTGGAAACGACGTCGGAACGGATCGAGCGGGTGGCCTACAGCTGGACGTCGCCCTATGCCACGGGCGTCAATCTTGTGCATCAGGTCACCGACCTGTTCGGCATTGCCCTGGGCGGGATCGACGGAAACCGCGTCATGGGCTTCGGTTTCGCCGATCAGACCATCATCTGGGATGGCACCGCCATCGAGAACACCACCCGAGCTCTGCTCGAGGAGCAGAACCCGCCGATGCCCACGCGCACCCGCGATCTCTCCAATGGGTTCGGTTCGAGCCTGGCCTTGGAGCTCTCCGGGTCTGGCTCCCTCGATGCGCAGGGTGCCCAGCTGCCACTCGACAAGCCGGTGACCCCTGCGGCCACACCGGTGCAACCGCTGTGGTAGCTCTCACCTCGCCAGGGGGTCTAGCAATCTGGTGAATGCAGCGAACTCATAATTCGCCTAAGGCGGGTTCGATCCCCGCGACCCCCATACCGGTTTCATGATGCGGCCGATTCTGCTGGCTCTGCTGTTGGCATTGCCTGCGTTCTTCT
>JBGKDR010000406.1:0-1228 GCA_042954225.1 Parasynechococcus sp. | reverse complement strand
GAGCAGGTTGCGGCTTTCCTGCTGAATCAGGGCCTCGGGCAGGTCCACCTCAAGCTCCTCGACGAGAGCCTTGAGCAGGGCGTCACGGCGGTTGCTGGTCTGACGACGCTCGGCGTCGTCCTTGAGGCGTTGCTCGAGGTCTTTGCGCAGATCCGCCAGGGTCTCCTGCTCGCTGGCCTGCTTGGCGAAGGCATCGTCGAGCGCCGGCAGCTCGCGGGTTTTCAGATCCTTGAGGTCGATCACGAAGGCGGCCTTGCGACCGCGGGCGTCCTCCTTGGGGTAGTCATCCGGGAACTGGCAATCGACGGTCTTGCTGTCACCGATGGTCATGCCGATGACGCCTTCGATGAAGCCCGGAATCATGCGTCCGTGCTCGAGGTCCACGTCCATGGAGTCAGCACTGCCGCCCTCGATCTCCGAGCCGTCGTCGCTGTAGGTGCCTTTGAAGCCGAGCACGGCGATGTCGCCCTTCTCAGCCGCGCGTCCCTCGACGGGCACCACCGTGGCCAGTTGCTTGCGCGAGTCTTCGAGCATGGCGTCCACCTGGCTGGCGTCGTAGCTCACCGCTTCGAATTCCGCCTTCAGGCCTTTGGTGCTCTTCAGCTTGGGCGTGGGGGCCACGTCTGTTTCCAGGGTGAAGGTCAGCTCTTCACCGGGCTGGAAGCCATCCAGCAGCTTGTCGAAGCCATCGCTCAGTTCCGGCTGGCTCAGGGGCTCGAGGTTTTCCTGTTGGATGGCATCGCGCCACACGCCATCCACCAGGCTTTCCAGGGCGGTGGCTCGGATCCGCAGAGCGCCGAGTTGCTGCACCAGAACGGTCCGGGGCACCTTGCCCTTGCGGAAGCCGGGCAGATTGATCGTGCGGCTCAGACTCTTGATCGCGTCTTCGTAGCTCGTTTTGCAGCGCTCGCCGGGGACCGTCACCGTGACCGCCAGACGGCTGCTGGGGCGGGCTTCGGTGGTCACCTTCAGGGTGGCAGCGCTCATGACGGAGGGGAGTGGCACGACGGGGCAGCCCCTGACATTAAGAAACCGGAGGTTTGGACTCAGCCCAGTAAGGTGATTTCAATTCCAGTCCCGTTTCGCAGAGCGTCGTTGTTCAACGACCGCAACGGGTTCGTCGAATCTCGGCTTTTTGTCCCATCGCCCCCGTTTGTCCACCTCGCTTCCCAACCGTCCACTCACCGTTGCCGTTCTGGGTGCCAGCGGAGCCGTTGGTCAGGAACTT
>JBGKDR010000405.1:0-10722 GCA_042954225.1 Parasynechococcus sp. | reverse complement strand
GGGTCTCAGTGACAACAGGATCTCCCTGGGCAAATTGAGCGGACGCAGTGCTGTTCGGGCGCGCCTTGAGGAGCTGGGCTACGACCTCACCCGTGAGGATCTCGATGAGGCCTTTGCCCGGTTCAAGGATCTTGCCGACCGCAAGCGCGAAATCACCGATCGCGATCTGGAAGCCATCGTCAGTGAACAGGTTCAGCAACCGGAGGCACGGTTCCAGCTCAAGTTGGTGCAGGTCAGCTGTGGTAGCAGCCTCCGGCCAACGGCCACCGTCACTTTGGCGGATGATCAGGGATCCGAGCAGACCCTCTCCGCTGTCGGGACCGGACCGGTGGACGCCGTTTGCCGTGCACTCAATGCCGTTGCAGGCGTCTCCAATGAGCTGATTGAGTTCTCAGTTAAGTCCGTCACGGAGGGCATCGACGCGATGGGGGAAGTGACGATCCGCCTGCGTCGCGATGGTTCGTTGTACTCCGGGCATGCGGCGGATACGGATGTCGTCGTGGCTGCGGCGATGGCGTTCGTGAATGCCCTCAATCGCCTGGTAGCAGGGGAGGACAAGCAGTCGCTGCATCCGCAGAAGGATCCTGTGACCATGGAGGAGCGCCCCACCCTCTGATTCCGTTCATGCGACGCTCCGCCCTGGGCCTGCTGCAGCTGGTTCTGCTGATCGGTCTGGCCCTGTTGGTGCTGGTGCCATTGCTCTGGCTTGTGAGCACATCGCTCAAGGGGCAGAGCGAAAACATTTTCAGCAGTCCCCCTGCGCTTCTGCCGCTTGAGCCCAGTCTCGCCGCCTATCGACGGCTGTTCAGTGATTACGCACTGACCACATATCTGATCAACAGCACGGTGGTGAGTGGGTTGGCTGTGCTGGCCAATCTTTTGTTCTGTTCCTTGGCTGCTTACCCCCTCGCCAGGATGCGTTTCGCGGGTCGCGGGTTGGTTCTGGCCATCGTCGTCGCCACGATTCTCATCCCCTTCCAGGTGGTGATGATTCCGCTGTACCTGTTGATGGTTCAGCTCGGCTTGCGAAACACCCTGCTGGCTCTTGTGATCCCCCAGGCCGCGACGGCATTCGGCCTCTATCTGCTCCGGCAGAGTTTTCTTGCCGTTCCAGTGGAGCTCGAGGAAGCGGCTCGCATCGATGGCTGCAGCCGTCTCGGTGAGTGGTGGAACGTGATGAGTCCCGCGGCCCGGGCCGATCTCATCACGCTGGCCATGTTCGTCTTCATCGGGACCTGGGGTGACTTCCTCTGGCCTTTGGTGATTCTTGATGACCCTGGCCTCTACACCCTCCCTCTGGGCCTGCAGCAGTTGTCCAGCAGTTTTTCCTTGGACTGGAGGCTTGTGGCCGCTGGGTCAGTCGTGTCGATTGTTCCGGTTCTGATCGTGTTCATTGCTCTGCAGCGCTTCATTCTTCCCAGCGCCAGCGGGGATGCCGTCAAAGGTTGAATGGAGCGGCTTGATCCCTCAAGGGCTGATTCCGATGTCGTTGGCCGATCTCGATCGCTTGCTGGCCATGCGTTCCACTGATGATGCACTTCGCCAGAGGCTCAGTGAACCTGTTGACATCAGCACGTTGATGCAACTGGCCCTCGAGCGGGGACTCACCGTTGATGAGAACGATGTGCTCTCCGCCCAGCAACGGGCTGATCAGGGCCGCAGTGCCGCCGAGCTCCAGGCACAACAAGGGGAGGAGGCGCGACGCCTACGGCATTTCATCAACGGTTGAGCGGTGGCTCAGGACAGACGCACGACATCGGGTGTTTCGCCATGGACTTCACCGATCCAAAGGGCATGGGTCACCGCTCCGTCGTGGGTGTGGAAGACCCAGGCCTTGTCCGTGGAATCACTGGGCTCGATGGCATTGGTCAGGGCATTCACACCGAGGAAACGACCGGCCTTGCAACTTTTGAGCACGTATCGCTCGGCATAGCTGGAGAACATGAGACGTGGAAGAGACGGTTCCGATCCAGCGATAGCGATGGTGTTCGTCCGCAGAACCAGCATCCAGATTTCTATCGGTTTTTATTCGCGCAATGTCAATAGGCTTTGTTGTTTGATCAGCAGACCTTCAGGGGCCGCCAACCGGGTCTGATGCCCTCCATTGCGGAACCAGGATTCGCTGGGTTGATGCCATGACGAGGGGTTTGGTTGCATGGACCAGGTGTCCCTGAGGTAGTCCAGCAAGGCGGCTGTTGTTGGTGCCTCGGGCTGCTGCCAGTGCACCACGGCCAGCTCCAGTGCCGTGGCTGTGAGCGTCACGATCCTGTGCTCGGGGTTCCCATCGTCGGCTGGCCGTAGGCCTTCCTCCAGAGCTTCGCGGCTCACGAAGAGCCTGAAGGCACTGTCTGGGTTTGGATCCGGGAAGGCGTATTTGTTCAGGTAGAGAGTCCGGGCCCTGCGGAAGGCGGCTCCGGGTGCCTTGGTCATCAACGTCTGATAGGCGTGGTGAAGCGTGCTGGCCATGCTGCTGACGCAACGTCTTGGGCCCCATGTTGACCAATGGAACATTGGCGCCAAACTGTTGGACAGCTGCGAGATTGTCCATTGCGTCGGGATGAATCATCGCGTTATCGCCTGGTTGGCCTGGATGGTCAGCCCCACCCTGTACTGGATGCTTGCTACGAAACGCTGGAGCTCGCCATGGCGGACGCCGTTCGCTGGTGTTCCAGTCAGGGTGCGAGCCCTGGGACAGGGCAGCAGGGCGTTGCGGTGCAGGTGACCACCAGGCATGGCGATTGGCGAACGATTGGCTACCCCTCCCACTGTTTGGTGCGATGACTGCTCAGGCCGCGGGTGGCGATCGACAATCTTGAGAAGATCAGCGATTTGAGCGACTGCGAGCCAGATCTTGAGACCAATGAGATCAGTGCATTGCATGCCCGTGATCGATCGGCTGGCCTGCCAAGGGGTTCTGGCTCTGACTCTCGTCTGCGCGGGTCAGCTGGGGCAATCTGCCCAGGCCAGCAGCTGGGATCAGGTCGGCCGTTATCTGCGACTGCTGAGACGCATGAACGTGGAGGCCCTCGTGGCCAAGGACTGTCCTGCAGGCCTGCTTGGAGCCTTCCATGAGGGCCGCCGAACGCTCCTGCTCTGCGGGAACAACCTGCCCGATGACCCCAAGGTGGTCTGGGTGGTGTTGGCCCACGAGTCGGTCCACGTTATGCAGTTCTGCCATGGCGGTCCGTTGATGCCTGCGAACTTGTTCACGCAGTCCCTCGACCAGGCACGCCACCAGGATCCTGGCTTGTTCAAGGAGCTCAAGCTGTATCACGCCAGCCAGCATCAGTTGGAGGCGGAGGCCCGTCTGGTTCAGGTCCTGCCACCCGGTCAGGTGGAGGCGCTGTTGTGGCGGCACTGCGGGGATCAGATTCAGCCTTAGTGGTGCAGGAGTGTTTTCGCGATCCCTGGACTGTGGTGATCGACAAGCCGGCTGGTCTGCTGGTCCAGCCGGGAATCGGTGCGCATCAGCAGGACTCCCTGATCACGCGACTGCGGGAGGACGATCCCGACCTGCATCTGATCCACCGTCTCGATCGGGACACATCCGGCCTGGTGATGGTCGCTCGGGGGAAGGAGAGTCTGCGTCGGTGGAGTGCCCTGTTCGCTGAACGTCGGATTCGCAAGCTATACGCGGCCCGCGTCCATGGCCGTTTGGAGGGAGCCGGTCGGATTCGCGTTCCGCTCGCACGCCTCTCGCGTCAGCCGCCTCGCTACGGCGCCCACCCCCAGGGTCGTGCCGCACTGACGCTCTGGCGTCGCGTCGATGGGGGACTGGGTTGGACACAGCTCTGGCTTGCCCCGAGAACGGGGCGATCGCATCAACTCCGGGCTCATTTATGCGGCATCGGCCACCCAATCCTCGGCGATCCGATTTACAGCTCCGATCCGTTGGGGCGACTTCACCTCCATGCGGTCGCGTTGCGTACCCGTCATCCGTTCACAGGGGAGCCTTTCCGGCTGCGCAGTGGTCAGCTCTGGCCGTGGTGACCGCTGACAGAAGGGGTGCCTCTGGACAAGATGCCAGCAAGGCATTTCGGCTGGATCAAGCCGTCAGCGTGATGGAAGGCTCACCCCATCAAGATCAACCGGTGCTTGCCCAGGAGCACATGGCGATTCTTGACCTGGTGCCTGTGGCTGAGGCCAGCCATCAGGCGGTTCAATCCGGTTCCTGGAGTGATCCCGACACCTGGAAGGACGGTCGCCTTCCCGATGACGGCGCCAGGGTTCACCTTCCCGCTGGTGTTGTGGTCACGCTGACGGAGCGTTGGTCGCCGTCGCTGCGGTGGGTGCGCCTGGATGGAACCTTGCGCTTTGACCCTTTGAGCACGACGGAGCTCAAGGTCGACACCCTGGTCAGTGCGCCCAAGGGACGTCTTGAGGTCGGCACATCTGCTCAGCCGATTGATGCCAATCACTCCGCCCGGATCGTCTTCGCCGATCTCGGACCCCTGTCGGTGGATCGTGATCCCTCGTTGTTGGGGCGAGGCGCTGTTCTCCATGGCGAGACGCTTGTGCATGGCGCTCCGAAACGGTCTGCCATTGCAGTGGCAAGGCCACCGCGGCAAGGGGATCGGGACCTGCTGCTCGAGGCAGCACCGCTGAACTGGCGGGTCGGCGATCGGTTGGTGCTGGCAGGGACCAGCCATGGGGCCGATGGAGATGAGCTGGTCCGGATTGCGGCTCTCGATGGAACCCGCGTCAGCCTGGATCGCCCTCTGGACATGGATCACCTCAGTCCCAGAGATCACCTCAGACCCCATCTGGCCAACTTGACCCGCAACGTGGAATTCAGCTCTGAATCAACACAGCTGGATCGACGTGGTCATGTGATGTTGATGCATACCCGTGATGTCGATATTGCTAATGCTGCATTCCGTGATCTTGGTCGCACGGACAAATTGAAGGTTGTGGATCCTCCTTACTTTGAAAAGGATGGGACGTTTGTTGAGGGAACGGGAACGAATCAGTCGGGCCGGTATTCATTGCATTTTCATCGCAATGGTGTCGACCGTTCGACAGCCCCTGCGCGTGTGACTGGAAGCGTGGTTGAAGGAAGCCCGGGATGGGGATTCGTCAACCATTCCAGTTATGTCGATTTTGTCGACAACGTTGCCTATGACGTCTCAGGTGCCGCATTTAGCACGGAAGTCGGGGACGAAATCGGCTCTTTTAAGAAGAACTATGCCATTCGTATGCATGGAACAGGTGAGGAGCCAATCCTGCGTCAAGAACTCGGCGACTTCGGTCATGCCGGAGACGGCTTCTGGTTGCAGGGATCCGGCGTTGAAGTGGTCGACAACGTGGTGAGCGGAGCGACGGGGAGCGGTCTGATTCTGTATGCCGAACCGTTGTTTGAGGACGGTTTGGGTCTTCCTGTTTTTCCGGCCGCGAGTCTTTTTGATCCCTCCGGTGTCAACGGAGAACAGACGATTCCGGTTTCACTTGTTCCCTTGGCATCCTTTCGTGGAAACGAAGCTTATGGATCAGCTTTGGGCGCCCAGATTTATTACCACAGAACATTCATCACGATTGAAGAGGAGGAGGAGGCACAGGCTGGTGCCTTTGCGTTTCCGCTCAGCGTGATGGAGGACATGGATCTTTGGGGTAATGAAAATGGAATGCTGATTAATTACACCGTTGACACTTTGTTTCGGGATATCCGGATCGTTGGTCCGACGGATGCGTCCGGAGAGATCGGTTTTGATGCCGGCGCCAATCTCTACAACCGTGGTGTTCATCAGTATCAGAACATCAGTGTTGAGGATTATGAGGTCGGTTTTTCGCTTCCTCGGAGTGGGGAGATTGTTGTGGATGGTGGTTATTTCAGTAATAACGTTGATCTACATATTCCCGAGCCACGCCAGATCGGTCGTCGTCTTCGCTTTCAGGGCGATTTGACTTTTGGTGATCAACCCCTCGGTCTCGATCCGGAGGATCGAGAAGAACGGCTGCATTTTCAAATGGACCCCGAATTCGCTCCCGCGGCGGATTCTGCCAATGAACATTTTCTTCTGGATGACCAGGTGCTTCTCGACGTTGCTCCGTACAACGGTCAGCAGCTTTATTTCCAGGAACAAGTCGCTGATTTTGTCCTCTTCCCGGAGATGCCTGATCAGCTCGATCCGGAGGATCCCGGTCCGACCATTGGTGATGAGTTCATCGGTGAAACCAATGCCGAGATGCAGGCTCGTCTCGGGCGCAGCTTCGGTGGTGTGATTCCTCCGGACGATGCCGCCGAGCTGCCGAGGGTTCAGGGGCTGGTCGGCGATCCAGCGACCGGTCTCGCTCCTCTCAACCCCAATCCCCTCCCCGATGAGAGCGCTGATGATGAGATCGGCGATGGGGTTGAGATCGTCCTGGCTCGCTCTGATCGCAGCCATCGCTTGCATTGGAAAGGGGACCGTTTGATCGAGCGAGCGTCTGAACGCATCCGTCACGACCTCACGGATGTTGAGGTTCTGGAGGTTGTTGCCTCCCAACCGCCCGCAGACATTCGCTGGACACTCAAGCCCCGCGGCAATGACGCGCTTCAGGAGCTTGCCCTGTTGACGGACCAAGGGGACGACACCATCGTTCTCCGAGCAGCGCGACGCTCCTCGATTGCTCCGCCGATGCTGGTGGCCTCTGGAGCCGGAAATGATCGGATCGAGGTTCAGCCCATGGAAGCCTTCGTTGAGATCGATGCCGGCGCCGGGGCCGATCGGTTGCATGTGTCAGCCCTTGAATCAGAGCTGCGCGGTGGTCGTGGGAGAGACGTGTTCGTCTTTGAGCGTGCGACCGGTCTGCATCGTCTGACCGACTTCGATCCGAGCCAGGACCGAATTGATCTCTCCGATGCCATTGCTGCCCTGCCCTGGGACCTTGAACGGCAGCGCGGCAATCTGCTCCTCGTTGTTGACGACGAGCCCTTGCTTCAACTGGATGGAATGGCGTCGCTGGCGAATGGGTTTGATGACGTCTTGATCTGAATCTCAGCGGCGACGCGCTGGAATCGGGTACGGAATGCGGCGATGACGCATGCGGCGCCAAACCTGCACGAAGGCCCGAATCACCAGCTCCGTCTCCGATCGACTCAGGCCGCTCTCCCGCAGTTGTCCGTCGTGCTGGCGGGCCATCACGATCCGACGAACGGTGTCCTGCGCCTGGGTGTCTGAGGTTTCCGGGGGGAGTGACCGCAGGGCCGCCTCACAGCCGTCGGCGAGCATCAGGATGGCGGTTTCCCGTGAGCGTGGAGCCGGGCCCCGGTAGCGAAAGCGTTGTTCATCGACCCCGGGATTTGTTTCGCGGGCCTTGTGGAGAAAAAAGCCCATCTTCAGGGTCCCCTGGTGCTCGGGAATGAAATCCGCAATCGGCCGCGGCAAGCGATGGCGCCTGGCCAGCTTCAGGCCTTCATCGACGTGGGCCTGAAGCACATCAGCACTGGCCTCAGGATCATCCAGTTCATCGTGGGGGTTCGGACCGTCCTTCTGGTTTTCGATGAACCAATTGGGGGCATGAAGTTTGCCGACGTCGTGATACAGCGATCCAGTGCGGATCAGATCGACATTGGCTCCGATGGAGCGGGCTCCTTCCTCGGCCAGGCTGCAGATCATCAAGGTGTGTTCAAAGGTGCCGGGGGCTTCCTTGGACAGACGCCGAAGCAGTGGGCGTTCCTGGTCGGCCAGCTCGAGCAGCCTGGCTCTGGTGAGCAGTCCGAAGAAGCCCTCAAGAATGGGTAGCACCAGAAGTCCCAGCATCAGCAGCAGACCCAGGAGTAGGGACTCCGCGGCGAGTTCATCGAGGCTGGGGTTGTTCAAGCCCCAAACCCGCCAGTTGGTCAGGGGTTGAAACACCAGCAGCAGCCATTGCAGGAGTAGGGCTCCAACCGGCAGCAGCAGTGTCATCTGCAGCAGCTGGCCGCGACTGCGCTGACGGCCGGCCACCAGGGCGCCGATGGCGGCAATGCCTGTGGCCACAATCAACCGGCCGTCATTAAGGCCATTCACCGGAACCGGCCAGATCATGCTGGCGACCGCCAGCCAGATCAATCCGCAACCGGTTCCAAGGCCTTCGGTCAAGGCCAGGGTGGGGGGCACCAGAACTGCGAGGGGACTGATCGTGGCTCCGAACCAGATTTTGAGGCCCTGCACCAGGAGCAACAGGCTGAGGGCCAGAACGGCATGACGGACTTCCAGTCCTGGACGCTCCCGTCGCATGACGAGCAGCAGCACGGCACAGCTCGCCAGGCTTTCCAGGAACCGGGCCAGCCATACGAGCGGCTGTGGCTCGCGGCGGACTTTGCCGAAGTGATCGAGCACGTCGTAGGCCTGGGGGCTGATCGGCTCCCCTTTGCGGGTGATCAGGTCACCACGGCTGACCTCGATCGTGGGGATTCCCTGTTTCGTCAGTTGCTCTTCGATCAGCTGACGACTCAGTGCCGGATCCGTGCGCAGATTGCTGCTTCCTTCAAAGCTGCTGGCCAGGACCTTGCTGCCAAGACTGCTGGCCGCTGGATCCTCAAGCTTCAACGCACCCAGCTGAAGGGAGGCGGCCTGACGGATCTGGGTGCCTGCCAAGGTGCTGACCAGTCCCTGGCTGAGCATTCGTTCGCCCGTCTGGCGAATGGCGGTCTCCCAGAGGTTCAGCTCCTCTGGCTCGAGGGTTTCCAGCCAGAGCTGTTCGGCGTCGGTCAGGTTGACCGGTCCGATGCGCGCAGCTGACCCGGTTTCGTTCTGTTGATGCAGCTCAGCGAGCTGACTGTCGAGACGGTTGAGCAGCATTCGGGTCTGCTCAGGGTCGACGACCTGGACAACAGACCGAGCCACAAGATTGGATCGGCGTTGTTCGAGAGCCGTGGAGTCTCTGACCAGCGCATCCTTGGGGGCGATGGCATCAAAGGGAGCCAGGGCTCCGGGTTGAAGATCAGGTTTCAGCAGCCAAGGCAGGCTGGCGATGGCACTGACGGCAACGCAGAGCAGGATCAGCCCGATGCCCTGGAGACGTGTCCAGCGCAGCAATCTCCGACCAGGGGCTTGTTGACGAAGCCAGCGCCGCCAGAGGCTGCGAAGTCGCTGGAGGCAAACCAAGGCTGGAGTGCTGACCACAGCAAACTAGCTGCTCCGTCCAGGCATGCTGGAGGAAGCGGCGATCTCAAGCATGGCCCTGCGGCTCGATGGCAAGGCATTGGCCAAGGCGGTGGAGGCACGGCTCAGCGCCGTGATCTCTTCGTTCTCCTCCCAGGCCGGCCGGCCCCCTGGTCTGGCTGTGCTTCGCGTCGGGGATGATCCAGCCAGCGCGGTGTATGTGGCCAATAAGGAGAAGGCCTGTGCCCGCATCGGTGTGGCCAGTTTTGGCGCTCACCTTCCAGCAGGAACACCGGCTTCAGAGGTCCTGACAACCATCCAGGCGCTCAATGCTGACCCGCGGGTCGATGGGATCCTGCTGCAGCTTCCGTTGCCGGATGGCCTGGACGAAACCCCGCTGCTTCAGGCCATTGACCCTGAAAAGGACGCCGATGGGCTGCACACCCTGAATCTCGGCCGTCTGCTGAAAGGCGAGCCCGGTCCGCGCAGCTGTACCCCTGCTGGGGTGATGGCGATGTTGAACAGCCATGGCATCGACCCTGCTGGGCAACGCGCTGTGGTGATCGGTCGCAGCATCTTGGTCGGACAACCGATGGCCCTGATGCTGCAGGCGGCCAACGCCACTGTGACGGTGACCCATTCACGGACGACCGATCTGAAGGCGCACACCCGTGAGGCAGACATTCTGGTGGTGGCGGCCGGTCGGCCCGAAATGATTGGTGCGGAGCACGTCAAGCCCGGCGCCGCAGTCGTGGATGTCGGTATCCATCGCAAGCCCGAGGGAGGACTCTGCGGCGATGTGCGCTTTGCCGAGGTCGAGCCCATCGCCTCAGCACTGTCTCCGGTTCCTGGCGGGGTCGGTCCGATGACCGTGACGATGTTGTTGGTCAATACCGTCGTGTCCTGGTGTCGTCGCCATGATCTGGAGCATGGACTTGACGATCTGATCGTCTGAATGCCCGATGGGTGTCGAGTGGTTGTTCCCTACACCGGTGTTGCATGCGGACCTCGAGCCGGATCCCGCCACGGCCTCGGCCATGGAACGGGAGCTCGCCAGCTTTGACCGGGGTCTCTTCGGCCATCAGGACTTCAGTGACCGCAACAACCTCACCGGTGATCTGCTCGGGCATGCCGGCCTGGATCAGTTGCACCGCACGGACGCCTTTCAGTGGCTGAACCGGCAACTGGCTGGCCAGGTCGCCCATTACCTGGACACGCTCCTCGGCCCTGAT
Source organism: Parasynechococcus sp. (assembly GCA_042954225.1). Classification (GTDB taxonomy): domain Bacteria; phylum Cyanobacteriota; class Cyanobacteriia; order PCC-6307; family Cyanobiaceae; genus Parasynechococcus. The sequence continues at coordinate 425 of JBGKDR010000405.1, read as the reverse complement.
CACGCCTTGGAGGTGCACATTCAGAAGGCTTGGCCTGTGGTCTGTGCTCAGGACGGAGGCAGCGTTGAACTGCACACCCATCGCAATGCCCAGCTGAGTGCGGTCTTCTACGTGAAAACAGAGGCCGGGAATGACAGTGGAGAGCTGGAGTTCCGTGCTCCTGATGATTACTTCAGCCATGTGATGGCTGTTCCCTTCAGCGATGCGTCCGTCTCCGGTGGGGCCTTTGCCCCCAAGCAGCACAGGCTGCTTGTGTTTCCGTCGGACCTTCGCCACAGGGTCACGCCCTATCGAGGTGAGTCCCCCCGTTATTCGGTCTCGTACGACCTGGCGATCACCACCGCATCCGGGCAGGGGCAGGAGATGCGTGTGCCCCATCCCATGGACTGGGTGCCGATGTCGTTCTTTCAAACACCATGAGGATC